>JADGAU010000037.1 GCA_015231865.1 Gammaproteobacteria bacterium
TATATTCCAATGCCTTTGCACCAAAAAAATACGTTTAATATCCGACCTTTATAGTTGGTTATTAAACAATTATCATGTCTTGGAAAAATATAGTGATATAAAACAAGATTTTAATTTTCGACTATTCTAATCAACTAGTTTTTTATTGATGTGTGTGTTTGATTTAATCTGACTTTTTTCTCCAAACGTTGATAGTCTGAAATTGGGATATATTGAAAAGCTTCCTTACCTTTCTTATCAAACATGATTACCAAACCTTTTTGCGGATACATCCAAAACTGAACTAAATCACTGATTATTACTTTTTCTGCGGCTGCACCAAAACGACTTTCAATGATATCAACAGGAATACTGATAATAGGCACATAGGTTAAAGACTTTATTTTTTGCTTTCTCATTTTATTTGCTAAATCATCCAAAGGATACTTAATAGCATGAGAAACCAAAACCTTTGGTTCGCCAGAATTTTTTCTCAAATATTCCAGACTAATTTCCTGTTGATTATACTCCAGCTCTAAAATAATTTTAGCTCTTAAGCCAGATAAACTTACCCGCGAAAAATAGGCTTCCAAAGTAATATTCGTCGTTCTCTCCTGTTCATCGCTATGCTCAAACCAGGCAAGTTTGAACTCATTGCCATACACAGAAATAGCATCACCCAATGTAGCCGATCCCAAGTCTAATTCAAGGACATGGGAAATATCAGGGCTAACAATACCAATTTGCCATGGCAGATTATGCACCTTAATTTGACTATTCAGTTGTGGTGTTGTGATTTTTTGATAAAACCAGACACCGGCAAAGATGGTTAGTGATAGTATTGATAAAATGACGATTCTTAGCATAAAATTTATTTTTGAAGTAAAGTTAATCCGCCAATATATACTGGCGAAATCTGAAACTCAAGTGTCTTCAAGCAAAAAATATTTTTCCCGTTTCCTATAAATAACTAAAAAGTAAGGAAAAAAAATTTGTTAGTTAACAGGATTAGGACTTAATCGCTCCGTCATAAAAGTATATAATGCTAATCTATTACATAAATGGAATATAAAATGGAACAATCAATCGGTTTTATTGGTGCAGGAAATATGGCATCAAGCATAATCGGAGGTCTAGTCAAAAGTGGTTATGATGCAGATAAAATATGGATATCAGATCCATCTGTTGAACAAACTGCTCATTTAGAGCGACTTCACCATATACAAGTCTCTAAAGACAATATTGAACTTGTTAAAGCGGTTGATATTATCGTTCTTGCTGTTAAACCGCAAGTGATGAACAATATTTGTGAAGAAATTGCCAATGTGTGCAATAAACATACTTTGTTTATTTCAATTGCGGCAGGAATTGAAACAACTACCATTTCGCAATGGCTAAATCAGACTAATGCCGCTATTATTCGCTGTATGCCTAATACTCCGGCGCTGCTTAATTATTCAGCTACAGGAATTTATGCAAATGCCAATGTAATTGATAAGCAAAAAGATTCGGCTGAGCAGATTATGCGTTCAATAGGAATTACGCAATGGGTTGATTCTGAAATTTTGATTGATAGTATTACTGCAGTCTCTGGTAGTGGGCCAGCCTATTTCTTTTTATTAATGGAAGCGATGATGGAAAGTGGCGTAAAACTAGGGCTTACACCTGCAATGTCACAAGCGCTGGTCAAGCAAACCGCCTTAGGTGCTGCCATGATGTATGATCAAAACTCAATTTCTGCAAAGGAATTAAGAAAAAATGTCACTTCACCAGGTGGAACAACAGAACAGGCAATTAAAAGTTTACAGGCAAACGGCTTTGAAACAATTGTTGAACAAGCGCTTACTAAAGCCAAAGAGCGTGCTAGAGAATTATCAATTATTTTATCTAAATAAGCTTTTTTCAATTTAAATTGGAGTTATAAATGGGCGGCTATTTTAGTCAGGCAGGCAGTTTTCTAATCAGCACAATTATCGGTTTATATGTCATTATTGTCTTGTTAAGGTTTCTACTACAAGTCATACGAGCTGATTTTTACAATCCACTATCACAATTTGTGGTCAAAGTAACCAATCCCTTTTTAATCCCTATGCGCCGGGTAATACCGGGTTTATTTGGATATGATATATCATCACTGGTTTTAGCCTACTTCTTAGAAGTCATTGAATTAAGCTTAATAGGTATGCTTAATGGCATGAACTACATGATAATCGGCGTTTTTTGGGTTGCCATCGGACAGGTGCTCAGTCTAATTTTATATATCTATTTAATCGCAATTATTATTCAGGCAATTCTCAGTTGGGTGAGCCCGGGTGTTAACCATCCGATGAGTTCGCTGATCTATCAATTGGTTGAACCTGTGGTTAGACCTATAAGACGTTTTATTCCACCTTTTTCAGGAATAGACTTGTCTCCATTGGTTGTTATAATCATTCTTAATTTGTTAATTATGTTAATTCCATTTATATTTTAGAGGTATAGTTCACATTTTTAGATAATATAGATGACTTATTCTAAAAATCTGCTATCCTAATAACTTTAATTTTATAACTAACACAAAATAACCAATATGAGTGAAAATTTATTATCTAGTGTTCAACAATTTGGTGCCTGGCGAAAAAATCTGGTCAGTTCGATCAATGGCTTTCAAAAATGGTTAGAAGTAACCGAGCTTGATGATTCTGAGCAAAGTTTAAAAATTTACGATATTTTACAGGCCTTAAAGCATGATAAGTTAATTCTTGCTTTTGTGGGTGAGTTTTCGCGCGGCAAAACTGAACTGATAAATTCAATTTTCTTCTCAAAATATAAAAAACGTTTATTACCCAGTGAGGCTGGGCGGACAACAATGTGTCCAACAGATCTTTTCTATGATGAAGACTCAAAACCTTTCTTAAAGTTATTACCAATTGAAACTCGCTTAGAAGGCTTAAGTCTTGCAGAATATCGCAAAGCATTAAATCATTGGATTCATATTGATCTGGATGATAACTCTTCTGAAAAAATGATGGAAGCATTCTCTAAAATCACAGACACTCAACAAGTTACGGTTGAACAAGCTAAAAAACTTGGACTTGATGATGCCATCAAAGATGATGAGGGAAACCTGAAATCCCTGGATACTCTGGTAGAAATTCCTACCTGGCGTCAGGCACTGGTTAACTTTCATCACCCTTTTCTGGAACAGGGTTTAACGATTCTGGATACTCCAGGATTAAACTCATTAGGAAATGAGCCTGAACTAACGCTTAGCATGTTGCCTAAGGCTCAAGCCGTTGTCTTTGTATTATCTGCTGATACCGGTGTAACTCGTTCTGATATGGGAATATGGCAGGAAGCACTAAGAAACTTTAGACGTAAAAAAACTAAGGACGGCTTAATTGTTGCGCTAAATAAAATTGACACCTTGTGGGACGAATTAAAGAATCAGGATGACATTGATAGAGTTATTGCAACACAACGTGAAGATACAGCGACTACTTTGGCTATTGATAAACAACAAGTCATTGCTGTTTCAGCTCAAAAAGCTTTATTAGCCAGAGTTAAGAATGATGATGAATTATTTACTAAAAGTAATTTGGCAGCCATAGAAAATATTTTAGCAACTAAAATTATTCCACAAAAAGAAAAAATACTTAAAAACACTTTATTATCTGACTTAAAAGATATGATGGTTAATGATAAAAACATTATTCTTGGTAAATTCAAGTCGGTCAAAAAACAAGTTGATGAACTTGCTGCCTTAAAAGGAAAAAATGAGGATATTGTTGTTAAGCTAAGAAAAAAGACAGATATAGAGCAAAAGAAATACAACAATAGTAATGCGGTAATGACCGATAGTCAGAAAAAAGTTAAACAGCAATTCGATCAGTTAAATCAAATCATTAGTCTTGAAAAGCTTGATAACTTAGTTAGTAGTACACGTGACTCCATGAAAGGAAGTTGGACTACGCCCGGACTTAAAAATGCTATGAAGATATTTTTTGATGGTGTACAGGACATTACTGAAGATGCCAATAAAGGTATTGAACTTGCTAACCGCTTAATTTCTTCAGTTTATACCCGTTTTGGAGAAGAAAGTGGTTATGAAAAGTTAAATGCTCCCGGTTTTTCAATAAAAAAGCATGTGGAAGACATGGTGAAACTTCACCTGGAAGCAGAAGACTATAGAAACAGTTCTTTGACGACAATGACAGAACAAAGCTTTGTTATTAAGAGTTTCTTTATTACTTTAGTTAGTCAGGCAAGAAATATCTTTTTCATTATGAATAAAGAAGCATCTGAATGGCAAAAAACTGCACTTTCCCCTTTAAATAAACAACTGAAGTCACACAAAAATGAAGTAACTAAACGTCTGGATCAATTAAAGAAAATTAGTGAATCTAAAGAATCTATTGAAGAACAAGGTAAAAGAATCAAACAAACCGCTGTCTTGTATTTTAATCAGGTTAAGGAAGTTGACCAGATGATTGCCACTATGGAAGGAAAGAAAGTGGAAGGAAAGAAAGTGGAAGGAAAGAAAGCAGAAAGTAACAAGGCGCAAGAGCCTAAAGCTGAGAACAAAACCGAAACAGCTTCATAAGAGTTTTAGTATAGTCTAACAGTTAATCATGTTTGCCGTTTTGCAGCGTGTCAGTCAGTCTCAAGTCCATATTGATCATGAGTTAGTAGCCTCTATAGAGCAGGGCCTTATGGTGCTTGTTGGTATAGAAAAACATGATCAGGAACAACAAATGGATAAGTTTATCCATAAAGTCCTTAATTACCGAATTTTTGTTGATGATGAAGATAAAATGAACCTGAATTTACAACAAATAAATGGCGGTTTATTACTGGTTCCTCAATTCACACTTGCTGCAGATACAAATAAAGGTTTAAGACCAAGCTTTAGCCAATGTGAAACGCCTGCAATAGCCAGATTAAAATTTGCTCAATTAGTTGATAAACTTCGCCATAAATACCCCCACACTCAAGCTGGACGATTTGGTAAAGATATGAAAGTCTCACTAATTAATGACGGCCCTGTCACCTTTACTTTTCAGTTTAGTTAACTCAAGTAAAATGAATTCTTTTGATGTCATCATCATTGGTGCTGGTGCATCTGGCTTAATGTGTGCTCTAACTGCAGCACAACGTGGTAAGAAAGTTCTGGTACTTGAACATGAAAAAAAAGCCGGTAAAAAGATTTTAATATCTGGTGGTGGTAAGTGCAACTTCACCAACTATGATGTTTCTGCAGATAATTATCTTTCTCAAAATCCTCACTTTTGCAAATCAGCCCTAAGTCGATTTAATCAATATGATTTTATTGCCTTAATTGAAAAATATCATATTGCTTATGAAGAACGTCAATTTGGCCAGTTATTTTGCATTGATTCAGCTAAACAAATCCTGGATATGTTATTAACTGAATGTTATCTCAATAAAGTTAATATTTTACTTAATATGAGTATTTCAAATATTGAAAAAAAAGATGAGAGCTTTTCTATTAAAACCTCAGATAACCATTTTAATTGTCATTCTCTAGTCATTGCAAGTGGTGGCATTTCTATTCCCAAAATGGGCGCTACTGACTTTGGCTATCAAATAGCGAAACAATTTCAGCATAAAATAGTTAGAACTGATCCAGGTTTAGTCCCGTTTATTTTGCCTGATAAACTATTATCCCAAACAAAACAACTTTCAGGGACAGCACTAAATGCAACAGTATCCTGTAACGATAAGATTTTTAATGATAATTTATTATTTACCCATCAAGGTTTAAGCGGTCCCGTTATTTTACAGATTTCCAATTACTGGCATCATAATGATACAGTTAACATTAATCTTCTACCTTTGGATAACTTATCAGACTCACTACAACAGGCTAAACACAAGAACCCAGAACAATACCTAAAAAGCTTTTTACATCATAAAACTGGATTGACCAAGAAGTTAATTCACGTTTGGCTAAGTGATAATGAATTGGATAAGAAACTAAAACACTTAAATGAACAAAATATTAGCGATCTTCATCAACGCTTTCATTCATGGCAAGTCATACCAGCCAAGACAAGTGGTTTTAGAATTGCAGAAGTTACTCGTGGTGGTGTTGACACACAGGACATTTCATCCAAAACATTTATGAGCAACAAAATCAATAATTTATTTTTTATTGGTGAGGTACTCGATGTAACGGGCTGGTTGGGCGGGTATAACTTTCAATGGGCCTGGTCTTCAGGGTTTTGTGCCGGCAAACATGTCTAGACCTGTGTAGTGACAAAAAAGTTTACCCGTAAGGAATATTTTAACCTGCTAGGCTCCTAGATACCCTAGAAAAATTAAAAATAGTTGAAGAGAAAATTAGTTCATGATTAAATTATTAGTGAGCAAACTCTATTTCTTCCACTTTCCTTGGCCTGATATAGCGCTTTGTCAGCGCGGTTAATAGCTGCTTCAATATTTAAGTCCTGATTAAAATTAATGGTTGATACGCCTGCACTAACTGTAAAAGTTATAGAGATTACTTCGATTTTATCTTTCTCTACCTCAACTTCTATATCCAATGTTCGAATATTTGTTCTAATTTTTTCTGCTATCGTATTTGCACCATCAATAGCCGTTTCAGGGAGTAATATCAAAAACTCCTCACCTCCAAAACGACTGATAATATCACTTTTCCTGGCATGCTTTTGTAAGATAGAAGCAAGTAGCATAATAACTTCATCACCTTTCTGATGACCAAAGGTATCATTGATTCTCTTAAATTTATCAATATCCAGCATAAGAACAGATAAGCTTTTATTTTCTCTTTTAGAAATATTAAATATATGTTCCGACACATCTTTAAAATAACGCCGATTATATAAACCTGTCATCGGATCAGTCGACGCTAATAATTTTAATTCGGCTTTAGACTCTTCAAGTTCTCGAATTGTTTTTTGAAGATTTAATTTTGTAATTTGTAATTGTTTATTGGTTTGTGCAATTTGTTTAGATTTCACCGCAAGTTTTGCATGTGAACGGATCATATCTCCCTGAGCTTCTTTTTGTTTACTAATATCAACTAAAATCGTATATTTTACTGTTCTGCCATCTGGCCAACTCATTATCTCATCATAAGAACTCATCCACTTATCATCAATTTCATCAAAAAATTCATGTTGATGCTTATTATTTTGTTTATCTTGCTGCAAACTATATATGCTGCACCAGGAGCAAATTTCATTTTGCCCATAAATTTTTTCCCAACAGAAATTTTCCTGAGGGGCATACATATTTTCTCTACTGATTTTATTGGCATAGATGACTTCATAGGTATTGATATCAACAGCATAGGCTGAAAAAGGAATAACATCCAGTAAGGCCTCAAATAATTTATTTTCTAACATCGCTCTTCTTTTTGGGTAATGACCATTGATATACCATTAATCGCTGAAAATACAGTAATATAGATTAGTCCCTATTCGTTATTGTCTGTTAATTCCTGAAGCTTTTTATTGGCTTCCAATAATTTCTTTCTTTGTATAGATAATTTGGTATTGGCTTTTATCATATCTGCCTGAATTTCTTTTTGCTCAGTAATATCAACCGAAATCGAATATTTAACCGTGCGTCCATCTGGCCATTTAACTAACTCATCATAAGACTGTAACCAACAATCGGTGACTTCATCAAAAAAACTGCTCACGAGTTTTTCACTGGAATAAATTTCTTTTCGTTGTTTTAATTGTGGAATAGTGCACCAACTGCAGGCCTCTTCCTGACCAAAAATTTTCTTCCAGCAAAAATCTTCTCTGGGAGCATACATACTTTCTGACATTAATTTATTAGCATATAATACTTCATAAGTATTAATATCAACAGCATATGCTGCAAAAGGAATAACATCAAGTAACACTTCAAATAGCTTGTTTTCCTGCATATTTATTCTCTAATTAGCAATTTAATAATCGTCTTCCAGGATATCTTCATCATCTTCGTTTACAGCATATTCAATAAATACCTCCCCTATTGAAGCGGCTAATTTATCTTCTGTAATCGGTTTAAGTATATAACCAACCGCTCCAGCCTGAATAGATTTAATCACCATATCTTCCTGTCCATGGGAAGTAACCATAATGATTTTTGCTTCACTATCCAGCTTTATAATTTCTTTTACTGCCGTTATTCCATCCATATCTGGCATAGTAATATCCATGGTCACCAAATCCGGTTTTTTAGAGCCATATGCGTCAATTGCTTCCTGTCCATTGGACGCATCATATAAGACAGAATGGCCCAACTTCTCAATGAGTTTGGTTAATTTTTTTCGGATAATCAGGGAATCATCCACAATTAAGATATTTAACATGTTATATCCTTAAACTTATTTTATTGAATCTTCTGAACCCAAGGCACTAATACTTAAGCATCCATATTCGGTTTGTATCGTGGCACTAATTATGCGTGAGTTCTTATATTTTTTTATATTAGTTGCATCATTAACGGTAATTGGGGGGGTAATGGTTACGCCCTTTCCACGCCCGGGAAACTGAGGTAAAGCCAGTCCCATAATCGTATTAATTGTTTCACCAGAGACACTGTCAATTATTTCCTGTTTTTCCTCGTCAGAAACTTCTTCACCATCCATAAAAACTTCGACAAGATGATTCAGTAACTTCATATCATAACTGATGACGATCATTGCATTTAATTTGCCTCCAGTTGCAATCATTGAGGTATAGTCTCTAAGTTCTAGTCGATCTAATTCCAGGTTAGTTGAGTCATGTGTTTCAATGACTTCAATATCGCTAATTTCCATATCTTCAGATAAAAATAATTTTATCTGAAGTATTAATGCATCCAGAATCATCATTTGTTACTTTCCTCCTTTTAATCCTCAATGGGTATAATAAATTCGATTGTTGTACCAATGTTTTTTTGAGATTTAATGTTAACCTGTCCATTGAGTTGTTCCAGTTCTTTTTTAACACTAGCCATTCCTACGCCTCTACCGGAAATTTGATTGGCTTCCTCTTTGGTGCTAAATTGGTCATGAAAAATTAAGTTCTCTATTTCAGTCTGACTAAATCCATCCGTATTAATACCAAGCTGAACTGCTTTTACTTTTATTTTATCCAGGTTCAATCCAGCACCATCATCAGCAATTATTATATGCACATTAGTCTCAGTTTGATTTATGCTACAGCTAATTGTACCAACTTCATCTTTATCTAAAGCTAAGCGCTCATCCATTGATTCAATACCATGATCAACGGCGTTTCTAAAAACATGAATTAATGATTTAACAAAAGGTTTGATACTATCATTACTTTTAATTTCGTTATCCGCGATAATTTTCAGAGGATAAACTGATTTATTTAAACGTTGGCTAAGTTGGTCAATCAACTTGGGAAAAGAGTTAAAAAAAGTGCTAAGAGGTTTACTTTTAATACTTCGAATATCTTTAACAATGGCATCACAGCCTTCTAAGTCATGATGCTTTTTAGCCATACCAAGAATCTTTTTCTCAATTTGAGTGATAGTTTCTTCCTGGATAGTGATTTCACCTTTCTTATGAAAGATATCATCACCCAGGATATTATGAATAATATCCATATCTTTGTGCAACCATTGCTCTAAATCAGTTTTGGCCATTAAATCCTGTAATTGCTCGTTGCTATAATCCTGACTGGCAATCGTTTCGGATAGCCTGGATTCAAGCTGATGCAGTTGAGCCACAATATAATTCATTTCTTTTTGCGCAAATAAGCCCTTAAACGTATGGATGGTCCGATACAGTTCATTAGCATTGTGCAAAGAAGTTTTTTCCATTTCAATTAATTTTTGTCGGGAAGTAACTAATTCATTATATTCATCGCAAAGCTCAAAAAATTCATCCGTATCACTTACAACGGCAACAATCATTTTTAAGATATTACGCTCTTTATCAATTTTCTTTTGTAAGATTTTCTTTGCCGTCACATCCGTAAAGATCAACATGAACTTTTCATCGCTAATGATTTTATACTTCACATCAATAGCTTTTTTATTAATAATAAACTCATGCTGCAATAAAGAAATAATCGTTTTAATTTTAAGCTGATTGGTTTCTTCTAATAAGGCTTGTAAAGTCTGTATAAAGAAACCTTTTTTATGTGAATCACCGTACAATAAATCAGCAATATTAGAACCTGAAATGTCCTGCTTAAAAATTGCCGTACATTGTTTGGAGTATTCATTGTCAATAATTAAATCCTTACCAAAAGATAAGAACCCCTGATCGGCATTATCTAAAAGCGATGTCACTTTTTCGGTTTTTTGTTGAATACGTTTTTCAAGATTCGTATTCAGCTCATGAATCTCCGCATGCAAACAGGCACTAACCGAAATATTTTCATTCAGTGATTTGGCCATAGAGCCAAACTCATCCCCTGAATAGAGCGCAATTTCTTTTATTTGAGAATTTTTATTTTGCAAAAATAAAAAAAATTCATTCAGACCTGATTCCAGAATTTTTAATGGCTTATTAACAAATCGCATCAAAAGAATAGCGATTAGGAACAAAATAGTGAATAAAGTGCCAACTTCAATGATAAGCTTAATGAGTCTTGATTCATTCAGACGTTTATCTATCGCTTTATCAAAGTTATCAATATCACTTTTTGTATTTGATTTTAAAGTGGCTATCTGATTAATAATCAGAAACTCATCATAATAAAGTGTAATATTACCAATTTGCTCTGTTACACCATCTGCAGTATTGTTAATAACTTTATTAATCTTAATGAACTGCTTAAAATCATCTGGAATCGTTTCCTTAAAAGCGATGCTTCCATTAATTTTAATTGCTGTTAGAAAATTCTCATTTAATGCATCATCCCAGACAACAATCGCTCTAATACCTTCCTTTTGAATATCGAACAATAAACTTTTCTTTAAGCCTTCTTTATTAAAATTAAGTAGAAACACACTAGAATTTTTGGCAATCATATTAATGGTGTCTTGCATTAATTCTTTATTAAGGTGAAGTCTTTCCTCTTGTCTCGAATCTAAGGCCTTCATAGCCCGGTTAAAATTATATGCTCGAATATCACTAATCAATTTATTGTCACTTTGAGAGTATAAATAAAGAGAAGCAACAGAGATAGTAATAATAACTAAGCTCAAAATAACTAAAATTTTAAAGGTAATACTATGTTTCAAAAAGGCACTCCAACAATCATGGATAGTATTTCTTTAATAGCTTATCATAAATACCTTTCTCTTTAACTTCATCCAGTGCTTTTTGCCAATAAGCAATAACATCATCACTTGTGTCCTTATTAAAGGCATAATATAAATCGGCTTTTTTCAAAATATAAACTACTTCAAACTGACTGATATCAAAACCTTCGGATTTTGCATTAGTAAATGCCACGCCTATATTATAAGAAAATAAATCAATACGATTTTTTAACATTTTTGTGAATGATAAATTAATAGTATCGTTACCATCAACATGAAAAATCTGTTTCTTATTGACACCTTGATCCAGTAATAAGGTTTCACCCACATCTTTTAACACGGCACCAATCTTATATTGATTTAAATCCGATAACTTATTAATAATGATGCCTTTAGACTTGGGCGCAATAATACCGACTTCTGTACTGACAATTGGACCAACCCATTTAAATAATGGCTCTCTGGATTCTGTTCGTGTTGTTGAAAAAACCATGCTATTACTTTTTTTCATCGCTAGAGTATATGCTCTAGACCAATTGGTTAATTTAATATCATCAACATGATTAGCAAATTTCATTTGCTTAAACATAGCATCGAGAATGTCCACTGACAGACCAGTTAAATGTCCATCAATTTTCATATTATGAGGAGGGTAGTGCTCTGTATATAGATTAATTTTAGTTTGTCCAGCTTGAGTATGTAAACTTTCTGCATAGCTAAAGCCAGAAGCCAATAACAATAAAACCCACATAATACTAAGTAAGTCGCTTTTCATATAAATACCTGTGAAATTAATTAGCCAATGAACCTTTTATTATTAGTCATTTTTGCACCAAAGTATACTCGGTTAATAAATTTTAACTATATAAAATTATGAACAATCAGCAAGTTCTGATTTAAACCTAGAAAACTCAGTTGACATCGTCATGAGATAGAATAAAGTGCTAAAGATTAGGGGTTTTACTGGGTTATTTAGGCTTCATTCGTACTCACCGTACGGGTGCAGTCTAAATGTTCCAGAAAATCCATAAGATTTAGTGCTTTAGGCTATCGTAATAGATGGCTACTGCGTTTTCTAGGTTAAACAAGAGCAATGGAAAGAAATCTACTTTAACCACCTTATAATCTAAAATGAGAGAGCTATACAACTAATAAACCTTTCAATGTGAAAAGTGTCTAAACTCTTTATTTCAAAGCCGCTTTGGCAGCATAAACATCTATCTTTCGATCAGACTCTTGAAAATAGGAAAGGTAACCTTTTCCTAAATAAATTTTATTCTCGACTGTATTAAGCTCCAATAACTTTGTATCAATCACTGTATTTGCAGCAACCCAACTACTGACAATTGATAAAAAACATAGCATTAAAACGTGTTTAGCTAATTTAGGTTTTAGCACAATAGAAAGTAACAGGATAGTCATTGGGAATTATAATCATAGACATTTGATTTAAGAAATTTAAATTATTAGCTGCATATTACAATAAATGTGATTTACAGCATTGCAATATAATATAGTTTTTGTCTGATTTGTTGACATTTTATTATCAAACCTGACAAAAGCTGTCACGAATAAAATTTTTCTGTATAAAATTGCATAGTGGTGTGATTTTCATGCAAGACATATCTAATAAACACCCTAATCCAACACTAGATTTTTAAAAAAAATTGAAAATATAATCTCCCCTATTATGGAGAGGGCATTAGGCGTTACAATATGAGATACTATTTTAAAAATTTCTATTAATATCGAGGGTTATATGCCTTACATCATTTCCTTACTTGCGACGTTTATGCTGATAATAAGTTTATTATTGTTTCTATTCAGCACAAGTATGCAAAAATTACTGAATATCTTTTTTAATCCCAATTATTATAAATATGTACTGGTTTTCAGGTTATTTACTGGTGTCATCATCATTGCCTCAGCACCAGCTAGTGGATCACCATTTTTTATGAATATTATGGGCGCAATAATCTTCTTTGTAGCCTTAGTTAATCCTTTGCTACCGGATGAAAAACTGATTGAAATGGAACAGTGGTGGTTGGCACTTTCATGGTGGCAATTAAAAATCTGGTCACTGGTCTGGTCAGGGGTTTGGTTTATTATTGCCTATATGGCCTTACCTAGAGATGCTTACTATGCTGTACCAATATTTGAATATTTAGATCAGTTTATTTAATTTCATCCACAATAAATGGCATAGATCTGATTGCAACACAGCCTTTTTTAATCCATAGCATAACCATGGTGACATCATCGCCCTCAGTATTGACTATATCTGGCCGCTTTTCAGCAAAGAAAATATCTTCATTTTTGAATTCATAATACATAATGTCTGAACCATAGGGATCAGGTAGCAAGATGACTTTTTCTTTATCATTTGGATGCTGACGTAAAGAACCGGAAAAGGCCAGACAGTTTTTAAGTAACTTGTTTCTGTCTATTGTTTGCTGATATTTTGCTATTTCCAGTGTCGTTGCTTTTTTTAAAAATTGAGTTGCCATATCTATAATCTATTTCTTACTTAAAAATATTATAATTTAATAACCTTCTGATCCTTCCCACATGTCAGGGTGAAAGTGGATAGACTGATTACGACCGCTATCCTTAGCTTTATATAAGGCCACATCAGCAAATTTCAAAGTCTGCCAGAAGGTGTCACTATCTTCAGGAAAATCAGCCATGCCGATTGAAATTGTTTTCTTAATCACAACTCCCTGTGTTTGAACTTGCATTTCTTCAACGGCCGAACGAATTTTTTCTGCAACCTGCTCGGCATAACCCTTTTGGGTATTTTGTAAAATAATGACAAATTCCTCACCTCCGTAACGAATGACCAGATCTGAAGATCTCACTGATTTAACCAGAACTTTGGACAGTTCAACTAACACTTTATCACCAACATCATGACCATATTTATCATTCACTTGCTTAAAGTAATCTAAATCGAGCATTAATATGGAAATCGAAGATTTTTGCCTTTCAATATTTGCCACCATTGTTTCAACATATTCTTCAAGGAAGCGACGATTATTCAGTCCTGTCATAGCATCACGCAAGTTTGATTCTTTGAGGGTCGACATCAAACGCTTAGTTTCAATAACAGGTGCAGCCTCTCTTAAGTAGGGCTGTAAATAAGGTATTAGACTTTGTATTCTTTCTGCAGAGCGATGATCTGAAACTAATTGAATCACACTGCCAACACTACCCGATTGAATAATAGGAACACAGGTATAATAAGTTTTATCCTCACTACCAACAAAGAAATTACAGATATTAGGTGTTTCCAAATTACTAATCATACGCCCTGTTCTTTTAGCACGGCAAGCACTTGGTCTAACCAGAATCTGTGGGTCACACCATCGGCAATCTGCATTAGTCTCGCCATCAACCATAACAGGCAATATTTGTTTTTTAGGAGAGGAATAAATCTCATAGATTGAAAAATCATCAACTGTAAATTGTTCTTTCAGGACTCTACCTAAACGAACATAAACTTCTTCTTTGTTCTCGTCCTCTTCTATAGATTGTTTAAATTTTGACGCTTTGGCCAAGCCTTCAATCATATTAATCGTGCTTGCAAGCGAATCTGAACTATCATTAAATTTACAATTTATTAATTCTGATACACTTTTTTTGATATGAGATAAGCCTACATTTAAATATCCAAGCAAAGCATTAAAATCAACCGCAATTTGTCCAATTTCATCATTACTTCTTTGCTGAATTTCGATGTCAAAACGTCCGCCTTTCGCTTGTTCAACACTTTTCTGCAGATCATTGGCAGTAATAAGTAAAGGCTTTAGCAAGCGTCTGAAAAATATAAACGCTAATATCGCAAAAATACCCATGAAACCAGCAATAACAGAAATTGTTGCAATAGCCCCATTTCTTAATTCAGCGATATCCGTTCTTATAGTAATTGTGCCTAACACCGTGCCTTCTTTAACCTGATGACAGTTCAGGCAATTGGGTGTTCCAATTTTCGTAGCGACAAATGGAATAGTGCTTCTTAATATGGGATTGACTCGTTCATCTTCTACAACAAAAACGGCTTTCCCCGTGGTTAATACTTGACGATCAATATCATCTTCAATTTTTTCACTTTCGAAACCTTCTTTGTACTGTTTTCGTACATCATCACTTCGGGTTACCCGAGTGGATAATAGCCCATTTATCTGAGTTAAACGTTCAAGATAACTTTTCCGTTTATCAATTTGGCCATTAATCATTAATTCGGTTAAACCAACACGCACTGACTCGGCCATAATAAGTGCATTACTTTTTGCGGTACTCATTGAAAAATATCGAAAAGATGATAATCCTACAATGACTATCAAGGTGACCATAATGATGGAACTTAAGAGAAAGAAATAACTAATTTTTCGCTGTAAACGCATAGACTAGCCAACCATTAATGTAGAAGTGAACTCATAAATTCACGGTAAATCAAAAAACTGTGAAGATTTTTTATAGGCTCATTTCATAAAAGAAAAATCATCACAGCGGTTAATATTATCTTCCAACAATTGCCATTTATGTAATGGATAGGCAACCATTTTTACTTTAAGATTTTCAGAACAAGCTTCTTTAAAAATAATATAATCTATGAATTGCCAATCTGCCACAACATCTGAATATAAAATCTTACTCATGGCTTTACCAATGAAGTTTAATGCGGGATCAGCGCTTTGCTGCTGCTGACTAATATGCATATCCAAATCTTCATTGGTTGGCAAGTTAATACGAAGAAAGAAGGAAATTGCAAAAAGTATTGCAATAAAAAAAATCATTATTTTCATAATAGCTCTTTTTTCATATAAATATGGTTTTCATCATAGAAAGTTTCTTATTAAAGCATCTAATTTTCAGTAGTCTAACATGAAAACGAAAACATTATAAAGCGTATGGTCAAAGCAAGCACGTTTTATTCAATTCAATTCAATTCAATTCAATGACGAGGTTATTCAGCAGTATTTTTACCAACCACCACGGTAATCAGTTTATCGACATCAATGTTTCGCTTAAATGCATACTGAATATCTTCAATATTGACATACTCAATTCCTCTTTTAAATTTTTGCAAATAATCCAGGGGCAAATCATAAAAGCCGATAACAGCAAGATGTTCATTTATATCCTGGTTACTAGCGGTTCTTAAAGGAAAGCTGCCGGAAATATTTAGTTTTGCTTCTTTTAATTCTTCTTCAGTGGGGCCTTGTTCCATAAAGTTTATTAAATTTTCTCTCACCAATTTTACCGCATTCTGTGCAGATTTATTTTTTGTCGTTAAGGCAATTTTAAATGGGCCTTTCTCTCGCATTTGAGCAAAATTACTATGAACACTATAAGTTAAACCATGCTTAACACGAATATCTTTCACTAATCTTGAACTAAAACCGCTACCACCAAGAATGTGATTTCCAACATAAAGAGCATAATAATCCGGAGCACCACGCTTAATAGCCGCTTGCCCAACAATTATTGTAGACTGCGTTGAATTATGTTCGAGTTTGATTGATTGTGCAAACATGTTTTTTCTTACTACCGGTAATTGAGGCGCATGTTTTCCTTGTGGCAATTGACTGGCAAATTGATTGGCAACATCTTTTGCCTGCTCTATCGTCATGTCACCAACAATCGCAAGAATGGCATTTTGAGCAACATAATATTGCTGATAGAAATCAAGCAAATGCTTGCGCTTAATCAAATCCAGACTATCCATTGTTCCTTCTGGCTGATTAGCATAAGGATGCTTGTTTTCATCCATTTTTTCAGAATAATCATACAAAGCTTTAAAGAATGATTTACCGGCAACCGTTGATGGGTTTTGTTTGCCCAATTCAATCGCCACTTTTAATTTATTAATTTCTCTATCGAGCACTTTTTGATCAAACAAAGGCTCTTTTAACAAATAATTAATTGTCTCAATCGTTTTGTTCAAGACTTTGGCATCACTTAATGTCCTAAAATCTAAAACCGCCATATCACGATAACTGCCATTACCATATTGAGAACCAAGATTTTCAAATGTTATCGCCAAATCATCAGCAGATAGATGTTTAGAACCTTCAAACATTAGCGTATTAGTTAATTTAGCAACACCTGCATAACGATATTGATCTCTCGCTGCGCCAGCATCAAAAACCAGACGGATATCAACCATTGGCAATTCATTTGAAGGGGCAAATAAAACCGGCATACCTTGGGGCGTTATCCAACGTTTCACCGTCAAAGTACCCATTTTTCCAGTCACTTCCTGCCCAGGTAATAAATTAGCTGCGGCAACTGGAAAGTTCAGTAAAACACATAGTAATAAAAGTAAAATTTTAGTCATTAGTTTGTCTTATTTTTAGTTTGGTTTAATTTTTCTGAAGGAATCACTTGTACTTCTGTCATTTGCTCTTCAATTAAATATTTCCTGGCTACGGCTAAAACCTGATCAGGCGTTATTTTTCTGATATTTTCAATATAGTGATCATTAATCTGCCAGCCAAGTCCAGTAGTTTCAGCAACCCCTAATTTCATAGCCTGATAAAAGATTGAATCCTGTTCAAAAACATTTGCAGCAATAATCTGATTTTTAACACGTTCTAGTTCATCTACTGTTACCGTTTCCGTTCTGACTCTGTTTAACTCATGCTTTAAGCTTTGATAAACCTCATCAATGGTTTTAGATTGTGCTGGCGTTACATCAACCATAAACAATGTTTGTAAACGGGCATAGGATGAATATGAACTACTAACAGATGCTGCTAACTGCTGCTTTTTAACTAAATTATAGGGAAGTCGTGTACTATCGCCACCATCCAGAACATGAGCGAGTAATTCCAGGGCATAAGCTTCCCATTTACTGTCATCCGTTAAAGTTAATAAGGATGGAACTTTATATCCAAAGATCAAATAAGGAACTTTTGCAGGTAAATGCATTTTTATTTTTTTAGAGCCAAACTGATGTCGCTCAACTATTGGCTTAGGCGGACCAACTATATCTGCTTTTATTGGGCCAAAATGCTTTTCAGCCAATTTAAAAACAGCCTTTGGATCCACATCACCAACCACCACTAAAGTTGCATTATTGGGGCTATAGTATTTTTGATACCAGACTTTTGTTTCTTCAAGGGTTAAATTTTCCAGATCGTCCATCCAACCAATAATGGGGTGATGATAGCCTGAGTTCTCAAATGCTGAAACAAAAAGTTGCTCATAAGCTCGAGCCTGTGGTTTATCGTCAGTACGCCATCGTCTTTCTTCCTGAACAACGGCAACTTCTTTATCAAAATCATTTTTACTAAAAACCAGGTTCCGCATTCTATCCGCTTCAAGCTGAAAGCTAATTTCTAGTCGGCTTGCTTCTAGTTTTTGATAATAAGCAGTGTAATCTCTGGAAGTAAAAGCATTATCTTCTGCTCCATTACGGGCAATAATCTGATTAAAACTATCATCCGGATTCTCTGTCGTACCCTTAAACATCATATGTTCTAAAACATGAGACATACCGGTACTGCCACCAGGTTCATAACTCGAACCAACTTTATACCAAACCTGAGACACAACAATTGGCACTCGATGATCTTCTTTAACCAATACCTTCATGCCATTGGATAACATATCTTCATGGATACGTTTGTCGTTTACGGCAAAAAGATTTTGTGAACTTAAAACACAGATACACAGAATAAAAAAAGAAAAATATTTAGGAAACTTCATAAACTATCTCATTGAGCAAATTTCAAACTATTATAAACGAGTCAAGGCAGAAAAAAAAACTTATAATATTTGTTGTCATAGCATACCAATGTTAGCATATAGCTAACAATAATTAAGTAAGCACATAACCCATGAACGATTTTTTAAAAAAAGAAACCAAAGAAGATACTCAACAAATTGTAGATAATTCCTTAGACCATTCTTTAGACAAGGTTCAACAGGAAAGTTCAGTCGTTGATAGTAATATTGAGCATCATAACGCTGAAAACAAATCTATTGAAAACCAGGAGCAGCAAGCGGTTAAAAGTTCCGGATTTTTATCTGGCCTGAAAAAAGGTCTGAAAAAAACACATGAAATTTTAAATACCGATGTTACGGAACTCGTCGATCTTAAAGAAGGTCTGGATAAAACCCGTGAAATCTTAAATACCGATGTTACCGATCTCATCAAGCTAAAGAAAGAAATTGATGAAGAGATCCTGGAAGAAATTGAAACACATTTATTAATGGCTGATGTTGGTTTTGAGTCTACGCAGCAAATCATCGATGATTTAACGCAACGAATGAAGCGTAAAGAACTTAGTGATAGCGATGCCTTATTCGCAGCACTTGAAGTCAATATGCTGGATATTTTATCAGGTATTGAACAACCTCTTGTGATCGATAAAAGTAAAAAGCCCTATGTAATTTTAATGACCGGAATCAATGGAGCAGGTAAAACAACAACGATTGGCAAATTAGCCAAGCAATATCAAAACCAGGGTTTATCCGTCATGTTAGCTGCCGGAGATACTTTTAGAGCTGCTGCCGTAGAACAATTACAAATTTGGGGCGATCGCAATAACATTCCTGTTATTGCTCAGCATACCGGAGCTGATTCGGCTTCCGTTATTTATGATGCGATTGAGGCCGGCAAGGCCAGAAATATTGATGTGATTCTTGCAGATACTGCCGGGCGTTTACATACTCAATCAAACCTGATGGATGAATTGAAAAAAATTAAACGTGTTGCCGCAAAAGTTGATGAAACAGCGCCTCATGAAATTATGCTCGTTCTGGATGCTGGTACTGGCCAGAATGCACTTAGCCAGGCTCAACATTTTGCTGAAGCTGTGGACGTTAGTGGTATTACTTTAACTAAATTAGATGGTACAGCAAAAGGCGGTATTATTTTTGCCCTTGCAAAAAAATACAATCTTCCGATACGATTTATTGGTATTGGAGAAGGTATTGATGATCTAAGACCATTTCATGCACAAAATTTTGTTAAGGCTTTATTGGCAAGAGATTAATGATTAAATTCGAAAATGTCTATAAACGTTACCCAGGTTCAAAAGAAGCCCTTGCTAATGTAAATCTTCACCTGGATAAAGGAGAAATGGCTTTCTTAACCGGCCATTCTGGCGCCGGAAAAAGTACACTCTTAAAACTCATCACCCTCATCGAAAGAACAACCGCCGGCAAACTCACTGTTGGCGGCAATCAATTAGATAAAGTTAAATCTTATTCAATCCCCTATATTCGTCGTAATATTGGCATTATTTTTCAGGATTATCAATTACTGCTTGATAGAACTGTTTTTGACAATGTCGCTTTGCCATTAACGATTAGTGGCTTCTCAAAACATGAAATTAGAAAGCGTGTTAGTGCCGCTTTAGATAAAGTTGGCTTGCTGCAATTTGAAAAATACTTACCGGTGCAACTTTCTGGTGGTGAACAACAACGTGTTGGTATTGCCAGAGCAGTGGTCAATAAACCAGCAATTTTATTGGCTGACGAACCAACCGGTAGCCTTGATCCTGAATTATCCAAAGAAATTATGTCATTATTTGAACAATTCAATCAGGTTGGGGTAACGGTTTTAATTGCCTCTCATGATTTAGCTTTAATTAATGAAATGAACAAAAGAATTATCCGCCTTGAGCATGGCAAGGTGATATCATGAAAACCATTATAAAAACAAAAAAAGCCCAATTGCGTCAATCCAGACCTGGCTTTTTTACCATCATTCAAAGCTTCTTATTAAGTCATTGGCATTATTTTACGGCTACAATGTCTCAGTTGAGCAAAACCCCTGTTTCAACCTTTATGACCAGTGCTGCATTGGGTATAGCACTGGCCTTACCTGCCGGACTTTACGAAATGATGTTAAGTGTGCAAAAAGTTGGAAATGAATTTGATAATATCCATAAAATCAGTTTGTTCTTAAAACCGGATGTATCTCAAGAGCAAGCACAAAAACTTCAAATAAAATTAAAATCTTCAGCCAGTATTTCAGCCGTAGAATATAAAGATCAAAAACAAGCATTAGAAGAATTCAAGGAGTTCTCGGGTTTTGGTGATGCAATTAATGCATTAAACGATAATCCATTACCACAAGTTCTTATTGTTGAACCCAGCCTGATGTATCTCGAACCATCAAATCTGGAACAATTACTGGTAACACTGAAACAGAATCCTGAAGTTAAAACCGCTCAACTTGACGTGCAATGGTTAAAGAAACTTTTTTCATTAATTTCGTTAGCAAAAACTGGCGTCCTGGTTATTTCATCATTATTAGGTTTAGCAGTATTACTCATTATTGGCAATACGATTCGACTAGATATTGAAAATAGACGCCAGGAAATCCTGGTGACCAAATTAATTGGCGGAACCAATAGTTTTATTCGCCGGCCATTTTTATATTTAGGGATCTGGTATGGATTATTAGGAGGTATTCTTGCCATCGTGCTTGTTGATATTTCATTTCTGATTATTAAACAACCCTTAAGCACTTTAGCAGAACTCTATCAAAGTGATTTATTAACGCTTAATTCAACTGAAATTAGTCACAATATCGAATTGCTGACGATTAGTATCTTACTAGGTTTATTAGGTGCTTTAATAGCAGTTAACCAACAATTAAAGAAAATAGAGCCGACCTAAGCAACTTCATTTATCATTGCCGACACTGAGACTCGCATTCCACATTAGACGAACATTATCTTCAAAAAAGTCATTAAGTTCAGATGATTTAACTTTACATACCTGCTTTGTCATGACCATAGATGATTGAGAAAACTGGTAATAATCTTCTAATTGAGCTAATGCTGTCTCAATTAAGTTTTCTTTTTCAACAACCTGATCGACAAGAGAATAATTAAGAGCCGCATCTGCATCGAGTTTTGGGTGGGATAAATACAAATTCATGGTATTTCTAACGCCGATTTCTTTTTGCAGAAAGAATGTTACTGCACCAATTGGCGCCATACCAAATTCATAAGAAGGAAATTCAATTGAAATATCATCGCTGGCAATAATCGCATCGCAGGCCATAAAATAACCGAATAAATCAATCGGAACCAAGCCTTCCAGTGCAACAACTAAGGGCTTATGAAACTCATTTAATGCTAAAGTCAGACGTTTTGTAGTGCTACCATATTGCTGAAATACTTTCTTCTTGAAAATCATATGTTGTTCATGTTGTAAATCAGAAATTAATGCTTTAATGTCATCTACACCATGATAGACAGGAGAATCAACAATCAATAAACCTTTGACATCATCATTTTCTTCAATAGAATTTAAATAGTCTAAAAAGTAACGAAGAAAGCACTGATCCATACTTAAACGTAGGGATTCATCTTTTAGTCTCATAATAGCTGTGCCATCAACCAGTTCTACATCAAACACAGAGGTATCAAAAGTTTCGCAATTTAACATTTTTTATATCCTATTCTTACATTATATTTCAACATCATCTACAAGCTTTCTACTCGATTACGACCATTTTCCTTAGCCTGATAAAGGGCCTTGTCGGCTCTCGCTATAAACGACTTAATTTGTTCTTCAAATTGATAGCAAGAAACACCAAAACTAGCAGTCTGGTTGCCAATAACCGGAAATTGATGCGAGTCAATTTTATTTCTAAGGGATTGTGCAAGATTTAATGCACCGGTTATATTGGTTTCGGTACAAATAATTAAAAATTCCTCACCACCCCAACGACCCAGGATGTCTGTATCTCGAATATTTTGTTGCAGTAGCCGAGCAAATTTCTTCAAAATAATATCACCCGTCTGATGTCCATGGTTATCATTAACCTTCTTGAAATAATCAATATCAAGCAGGATAATACTAAACGTATGATTGTAGCGGTTAGCCCTATCAACTTCCTGAAACAATTTTTCATCCAATTTAAAACGATTATAAACATTGGTTAAACGATCAGTGACAACCAGACGCTTTAACTCTTCATTTTTATTTTCCAATTTCAGGTGAAGTATTTGTAATGAATCCAAAGCACTTTGAGTATGATTTCTTGCTATCGATAATTGTCTGTTCCAGTAAATAATAATGGCAATAAATACGGCGGCAATAAGAAAGATAGTCCATACCAATTTATAATCAATTGATTCTTCATAGCGCACCATATACCAATGATTATAAATATCTGTTTTTTCCTTTTCGGTCACTGTACGCAAGGCTTTTTGCATAATATTCATTAATATCGGCTCATCATTACGTGCGCCAATGGCTAATTCCCAGTAAAAATCAAACTTACCGGATATTTTGATATTGGCCATACCCTGCTTTTGAATGTTATAGGCAACCGTTGGTAAAGCATCAATAAAACCAAAAACCTCTTTATTTTCAACTTTTTTCAATCCTGCCAGGATATTATCAACTTCAATCAGGTTAATTTCGGGATAACTATTTTTCAGTATTTCACTATAAGCATAGCCCTTAACAATCGCTAATGGTTTATCAATCACCTGTTCAATATCATTAATAAACAATTCTTCAATTCGTGTTGCAATAACAAATGGGAAAGACATATAGGGTTTCGTAAAAGTCATATATTCCTGTCTTTCGGGAGTTGCCATCGCCAATGAAAAAATATCGCATTGACGACTTTTAGCCATCTCTAAACTTTCAGTCCAGGATTTAGTTTTTAACGGTTGCAGGTTAATTTGACTTCGTTGTTTGACCAATTCTAATATTTCTGCTGCCATCCCCTTATATTGGCCATTATTATCCAATACCTCAAAAGGCATCCAGTCAGGATCTATGCACATTTTAATCTCGCCTTTATTGCTTAAATAGTGCATTTCTTCTTTAGTAAATTTTACATACGGGGATTTTTCTTTTGTATTATGAAACCACTTTTGTCTTATCTGTTCTACTTCTTGAATCGATAGTGAGTCTAAGGCCTTATTAAGCATGGAGATAAGTTCGGGTGAATCTTTTTGTGCCATAAAATGATAGGCTCGATTTGTGCCCTTATCAAACTCCTTAAACCAGGCGGATAATTTAATTCCGCTGATATCTTCTTTTAACGTCACATAATCAACAATTTCCTTACTGACAATAGCAGCATCAGCTTTTTTATCGGCAATTGTCAGTAAAATGTCAACAATACCATCAACCGATAATAAATTGATTTGCGGGTGATGTTTTTTTAAATAAGACTCTTGTGACCAGCCTTTACCAACAACAACGGTTTTTCCATAAAGTTGTTTTACATCTGCTATGGCCAGATTATCCTGATGGATTATGAAATAATTTTTATAGCGTTTATAAGGTTTTGAAAAAATCGCAAATTTTTCTCTTTCCGGGGTACGATTAATGGACTGCATTAAATCCAGTTTTTTCTGTTTAAACAAAGAAACCAGTTCAGTCCATGAATAACCATTAACATAGTCAACTTTTATGCCTATTTTTTTTGCTAAAAGGTTTAGCAAGTCAACACTATAACCCAATGCTTGCTTAGCTCTTGAAAAATCATAAGGTGGAAAATCAGTTTCATTACTGACTTTTATGACTGGGTTGTTATTTAAATAAGTTCTTTCTTGCTCAGTTAAAATAATTGCAGAGCCTTTCTGTTCATCATCAAAAACAAATTGATCCAGATTTAGGTTGGATTTATCTGCCACAAAACCCAGCTGAATAAAATTATCGGCCATCAATTGCAAACGGTTTTTATCAATTGCCCCCACATGATAAACACTGGGCAACATCACATTCTCAATTTGATTTGCTTCAAATTGTAATGATTCCCTTGATTTATTTTGAGTGTTATATTTTTCTAAAATCAGGTTAATGATTTCTTCTTTATGAGTGAGTGCATATTGCCATCCCTTAATACTAGCCTCTTTAAAACGCTTAGTTTTATCAGGAAAGTTTTCGACCATTTTTCTGGAAGTAAACAAATTGATGTCATAAAACTCGGCACCATAGACGGTCGGGTCAAGGAGATTATATTGATAGCCTAGCTTATCTAGAAAGAAAATCTCATTGGTGGTAAATACCGTCATCGCATCAACTTTCTTATTAACAAAGTCATCAATAGAAAAAGTCGGTTTTATCTTAATAATGTCTTTATCAGACAAACCAAATTTAGATAACATCATATATATCATAATGCTATCAATCTCATTGCCGCCTATCATGACTTTTTTATTTTTTAATTGAGCGGGGGAGTTTATTTCTTTTTGACTTACGATAGCCAATGGTGATTGCTTAAAAAAATTGGCTAATAATACCACCGGCTGATTCGATAAATGGGCAGCGACAACATTGGCATAACTAACAGCAAAGTCTACTTTACCGGTTACCACTTCATCAACAATGTGGATATTCTTATTATATTCAATAAAATCTACATCAAAGCCGAAGTCTTTATAAAAACCTTTTTCCTTAGCAGCATAAAAACCGGCAAATTCAAATTGGTGCTTCCACTGCAATTGCAGTTTTACTTTTTCTAGCGTTTGAGCCGAAGCAAGAATAGGCAGTAATAACAATATCAGAAGAATCTTAATCAAAGAACAGGCCATGAAAATATAAAATGATCGCAAATTATAACATTGTTTGTCGTGCAGATTGATAAAAAATTTGGGCTACCATCAAAAACTAACATAATAAAGGTAGAGGAAATTTTTTATATTAGTTAGAAGTGCCCTCAGCGTAAAACAAACAATACGCTCGAAACGTTA
>JADGAU010000038.1 GCA_015231865.1 Gammaproteobacteria bacterium
CTCCAACCTTAATATGAATACTATCTTCAAGGCTTTGCTCATGAGTCCAAATCAGACTTAAGCCATTCATGCTACTATCTTCGGTAAGGAAAAAATCGTACTTACCCAAATTTTTATTAACTGGATTTGAACTTGAGAATTGTTGAGCATGAGCATAACTAATGTCATTATCAACCAGTTCAAAGTTTGCATCCGTCATCCAATTAGGCAGATTAAAATCATTAAGCACATAATGTATATTGTTTAAACCCATATACACTTTTACTTTAGACTTAAATTTCTTACGCTCAAAATTTCTTTCTGAAACAGAAGAAATTGATTGTTTCATATTACGAAATAAGCTTTCCTTAATAAAGGGCGAAAGATAACCATTACTTTTTGCCTCGATAGCATTAATATCCTGAATACTTAAATCATTTGTATTGACATATATAATAGTATGTTCTTCGGGTATTTGTCCTCTAGGCTCAAAGGTTGGCATATAATTATCAAGCATATTGATGGCTAAATAATCTGGATTACCGGATTCATCCTTGGTAGAAATTTTAACAAATTTAGCCCATTGAGCCAGGTGCTTATAAATAAAATAGGTTTGTTGCTGTTCAAAATGAAAAGGGTCAGATAGCGCTAATAACAACGGCTGAAGAAAAGTTAAACTAATCGTTGTTTGTTCATGAAGCATTTTATCCAAAGCAAACAGGTTATGAATTTTTTTCTGTTCTGCATAATTGAAAATTGTTAGTAACTGTTTCCAAACAGTTGCCGGAGGATGGGCATAAATTTCATAGTAGGATAAAACAAGCTGACTTAACAATCTGATCATTGCTTGTAGTATATGAATATGTATTTTCTTATATTTGCTGCCTAAAAAAGACCATAATTTTTTATTATTAATCTGTTCAAATAAAATAATTGAATAACCAATAACTAATTGTTCATAGACTCTGACACATTGATCAAATTTCTGCTTTTTATTTTCGGATAAGGGCAAGTTGCTATTTAAATAATCTTTTTTAAAATGCCCTGATATAGATATGACAGGCTCATAAATTAAATCCAGTAGATATAACCTTTCTTCAACTTCTATTTTTAGCGAATTTGTATTGAGTAAATTATCTTCAATTTCTTTTAGCGTTTTATATTGGTTAACCATCCGTAAGTCTTTAAACCATCTTTCAATATCCGGTTTTTTCAATTTACTGATTTTTATTTTATCTACCTTGGGTATATTTTCAAAAAGAATATCTAAATCAATCATATTGTGTGTTTAATTCATTATTATTTAAATTTTTTGCAGAAGTCGAATTATAAAACTATTTACCATAAGTTGATATCATATAACGAGAAAATAATTAGAAAAATTTATTCAGCTGAAACAATTGAGCAACTTCATTACTGACTGTATATCAGGAAATATTGTAATCTGTTTAGTATTACTAAAACGTATAATTTAAGAGGAATGTCTAAGTTTTTGACTCACTAAATAAGAACCACCTGGATCAACCAGGTAGATGCCTTTAATAGCAGTCCGTCCAATCAACATACGAAATCCCATACTATCGCGATTGGTTAATGTCACCTCTGCCGTGATAATTTTTTCTCCTAAATGAATGGATGTTTCGATTACATATCGCATTTCTGTATGCCCACCAGAATCACGTACTTCGCGCTCATCAAGTAATGGTGCTGAACATTCAACAACGTAATCTAAATCATCCTGAGATGGATGCATCTTAAACTTTACATATTTCTTTTCCGAACTTTCATCTAATTGCACATCAAAGGCATGTATTGCTGATGTTCTGGCTCCGGTATCTATTTTGGCTTTAATTTTTTCAATACCTAGTTCAGGCATTGCTAGCCATTCTCTCCAACCTAAGATATCAGTCATTATCAACCCCATCAGGATTGGTGACTTCTGTATCTGGCAAATCCAGAACTTCAGGCTGCCTGCGGCGGCGAGTTTTAGCCGGAACCATTCCCCGCATAGATTCAAGCTTACCAAAACATAATAATTTATCTTCTGGTTCTAATGTTCGATCTAGTTTAGGGTTCGGTATCACCTTATTACCACGATAAAGCGTTAAAACATTGAGATCCTTAGCGGCTAAATCTACGTCTTTAATTGTTTTGCCCACATAATCAGAACCTTCGGGAATATAAATTTCATTAACACCATAACCTTTGCTCACAGTCAGGCGTTGGCGTATATCAATCTCAGGGAATTCAACCTGAGCAGCAATATAATCAATAATTGCGCCGGCAATATCTAATTGCGTACAGGTTTCGATTCCTTCAAGACCCGGTGATGAATTTATTTCCATAATTTGAGGTCCTGATTTGCTTTCCAACATATCAACTCCCGCAACTCTCAGTCCCATAATTTGTGATGCGCGAATGGCTGCGGCTTCATATTCTTCAGTTAATTCAACTGGTTCTGCAATACCACCCCGATGTACATTACTTCTAAACTCCTGGCCTTGTGCCACTCTTCTCATGGCTGCAACGACACGGTCTCCTACAACAAAAGCCCGAATATCCTTACCGCGGCTCTCCGCAACAAATTTTTGAATTAAGACATTTTGTTTCTGGCTTTGTAATAACTCAATAATTGATTCTGCCGCTTTAACCGTATCGGCTAGCAACACACCAATACCCTGAGTACCTTCTATCAGCTTAATAATTACTGGTGCACCGCCTACCCTTTCTATTGCTGGTAATACATCTTTTTTGTCACGAACAAACGTTGTCTCGGGTATTCCTATATGATGCCTTGCTAAAATTTGCAGACTGCGTAATTTATCTCTTGAGTTAGCAATACCATGTGCAGTATTGGCGCAAAAAACATCCATTTCCTGAAATTGCCTGACAACCGCTGTACCATAATAAGTAATTGAAGCACCAATTCTGGGAATAACCGCATCATATTCACTTAATTGTTTCTGTTTAAAATATAAATCCGGGTTACCTCGCTTTAAGTCAATAGCAAATTTGAGTGTATCAAGAACCTTAACATCAATATTTCTGTCAAGTGCCGCTTCTTTTAAACGGCGTGTGCTATAAGCATTAGGCGATCGAGAGAGAATAGCGAGTTTCATGTTCATATTCCTAATATGGGGATAAGAAGTTGGTTATATACCAGTGACTATCAAAAATGCTAGATTTTAGTTTTGTCAGGTAATCCAATTTAAGGCGTGAATCGTAGACAATGGCAGTCCCCTTGTCAAGATTCATAACGCAGAAGTGGATTTCCTGACAAGCGCCCGTAGGGTCACGGGTATAACTGTCTGTGTTCGATTGTAATTCTAAGACACAAACAGATGCTAATCAATTATTAATTCAATACAAAAACTTCAAAATTAACTGATTTGCTTTGTATTTACAAAATTTTCCTCTATGATATAAAGTAAATTATTTTTAGCGCTAACATTAAAATGTAAAATCTGTTATCTCAAAAATGGCAATATTTAAACCGATTGAAGCAGCAAAATCATAAACCATTATTTATAATCAATTATCCAATACTTTAATAAAGATACGTGAAGATATTAACCAGGTACAACTTATTCATTCTGATACCCGCATAACACCTATTAGATGATTTTCTAATATAGAACTTTTCCTTTGCTGTTAATCTTATAAACGGAAGCTAATATGGAAATACAAAAGACCGACGTATTATTGGTTGGCGCAGGAATTATGAGTGCTACCCTGGCCAGTATGTTAAAACAGTTAAACCCGGACTTTTCCATCACTATTGTTGAACGCCTACCCAATATTGCCGAAGAAAGTACCAGTGGCTGGAATAATGCTGGAACCGGTCATGCAGCCTATTGCGAATTAAATTATACGGCTGAACAGTCGGATGGCTCAATTGAAATTGCCAAAGCACTTAAAATAAATAGAGCATTTGAAACCACCATGCAATTCTGGTCATACCTGGTAGAACAGGGAGCCTTACCCTCACCGGAAAAATTTATTAACCCAACGCCACATATGAGTTTTGTCTGGGGAGAAAAAAACGTCTCTTTCCTTAGAAATCGCTATGAAACACTAAAACAACACGCTCAATTTGCTGATATGGAGTTTAGTGAAGACAAAGAAGTATTAACTCAATGGATGCCTTTGATTATGGAAGGCCGGGATCCCAGTCAAAAAGTTGCGGCAACTCGTGTTGCCTATGGCTCTGACGTTGATTTTGGTTCGGTTACCCATTACTTAATTGAGCACCTCAAGACTTATGACGATTTTGAATTAGTTCTAAATACTGATGTTGTTGATCTTAAAGCTGATGTCGATGGATTATGGAAAATTGAATTACAAAATAAACTTAATAAACAGCAGCGTGTGCTCAATGCCGGCTTTGTTTTTCTAGGGGCCGGAGGGGGAGCTTTACCGTTATTGCAAAAATCCGGTGTCGATGAAGTTTCAGGCTATGCAGGTTTCCCGGTAAGTGGTCAATGGCTGGTTTGTAAAACACCGGAAGTAGTTGAGAAACATTGGGGAAAGGTCTATGGTAAAGCCTCTATTGGGGCTCCTCCGATGTCGGTTCCACATTTAGATACACGTATCATTAATTCTGAAAAGGCCTTACTATTTGGACCATTTGCCGGTTTCTCAACAAAATTTCTCATACAGGGCTCCTGGCTAGACTTATTTAAATCTGTTCGTGTCGGCAATATTTTCCCAATGATGGCGGTCGCTTTAAGTAATTTTTCCTTAATCAAATACCTGGTTAAAGAAGTTATGCAAAGTCGTTCCTCACATATAGCTGCCTTACGTGAATATTTCCCCAATGCAAAAAGCGAAGATTGGACTTTATCTCATGCAGGTCAACGCGTGCAAATTATAAAAAAAGATCCAAATAAGATTGGTAAATTGGAATTTGGAACCGAAGTGGTTAGCACTAAAGATGGTACCTTATCTGCTTTACTAGGTGCATCACCCGGTGCTTCAGTTGTCGTACCGGCAATGATAGAATTACTGGAATCCTGTTTTCCTGATAAATTATCCGAGACTGGTGAGTGGCGTATTAAATTAAAACAGATGATAGAATCGCAAGGATACCCAAAAGGTTGTTTATCCCGTGATGATGATTTATTAAACCGGGTAAGACGCAGAAACCTGGATATTCTTAAATTATCACCGAAAAAATAACGTTGCAACTAAAGGCTAAAAACTAAAAACAGGATATTGCAATTTTGAATATTTATAGAATAAGTTTTATCTGTTTATTAATGTTTTCCATATTAGGACAAGCATGGGCAGATAAAAAGCTGAAAGTACAAAAAGTAACTGCGAATGTTTATGCCATTATTGGAGAACTGGGTAATCGCTCACCTGAAAATCATGGTAATAATGCCACATTTGGTTTTATCGTAACTGAACAAGGTATTGTTTTAATTGACTCTGGAGCAACTTTAGACGGAGCTAAAGCAATCCATAAGGCAATCAAATCGGTCTCTGATAAAGCCATTGTCAAGGTTATTAATTCTGGCGGCCAGGATCACCGTTGGCTGGGTAATGATTATTTTAAAAAACTGGGTGCAGAAATCATTGCCAGCAAAGATGCGGTTAAGGATCAAAAAAACCGTCTAAAAGATCAATTCTTCAGACTCGCAAGCCTAATGAGTGATAAGGCAATAAGTTCAACCATTCCTGTTTATGCGGATACCGTTTTTGAGAAACAATATCAATTTACCTTAGGAAAAACTGTATTTGAAATTTACCACCATGGTCATGCCCATACGCCTGGTGATAGCTATATCTGGCTACCACAACATTCAGTCATGTTTAGCGGAGATATCGTCTATGTTGAACGACTTTTAGGTGTTAATGATCATTCTAATAGTAAAAGTTGGATTGACGTATTTGAATCAATGGCAAAGTTTACTCCTAAATACCTGATACCCGGACATGGTTCTCCTACCGATCTGGAACATGCCAAAAAAGATAGCTATAATTACTTGCTTGATCTACGCGCTGCAGTTACAGATTTTATGGATAATGGAGGCGATATGTCTGAGATTAATAAAGTTGATATGTCAAAATATAAATATCTGCTTAATTATGACACCCTATCAGGCAGAAATGCACAACGCGTCTATGCAGAACTTGAGTGGGAATAGATCAATAAGCCCTAAGCATTAAAGAAATTAACAATTCCTGTTTCCAGACAATACTCCGCCCCAATAATTTTAAGCTTGCCATTTTGGATCAGGTTTTCCAAAACTTGAGAACCATGCATTAACTGATTTGTAGACGACATAATATTGGCATGAATTGCACAATCCAGTAGCTTATCGGGATCATTTTTTAAATCTGTTGCAAAAAGCGGCTCGATAACGGGTTTAATACGATTAACAATCGATAGAACATTCGTGGAATTATTATTTGAAGGTTGTGCTAATTCTTCAATCGTTGCCATCACAGCACCACACCTGGAGTGACCGAGTACCACAACCAAAGGAGTACCAAATTGGTCTGCGGCAAATTCAACACTACCAACCTGAGAAGGCGCGACAATATTACCGGCAACCCGAATAACAAATAAATCGCCAAGGCCCTGATCAAAAACAATTTCAGCAGGAACTCTAGAGTCAGAACAACCTAAAATAATTGCAAAAGGTTTCTGTTTACGATTAAAATTTGGTCTTTGTTTTGAATCGACCGTCCGTTCTTCCGATACAAATCGGCTATTCCCTTCTTTTAATCTTTCTATTGCTTCATCTGCTGTCAGCATGCGTTGCTATCCCCTTGGTACAAGTTGTTTACGATATACCCGTAACCTTTGAAAATGCAGCATGCATCACCGGTATAGATATAGCCATAACCACTTAAAATGTAAGCCTTATATGAACGCTGGTATGTTACTATAGGAAAAATAATCGATCAAACAGTTATTCGCTTATTGTAAGCACTCACAACCATCAAAATAATTATCCAGGCAATTAGCATAGAATCAACAGTATGGCTAAGAAAATGATCGCCTATCAACATCTTATACAAGCCGGTACTCCATCCAATCGAAATACCGGTAACTAAGCCGGCTATTTTTGCTTTACGACCACGAAACAGAAAAAAAAGAGACATTAAAGCAAAACCTCCGCTCGCATGACCTGCCGGCCAACACCTAAAGTACGTGTCTAAATCAACGGTATCGAATAGTTTACTATAGGGATAATCACCTTCAAATTCTGTGATTTGTTTTGGGCATGGTGTATTCGTTATCGCTTTAAGAAAATTGACAAAACCAACGACGCAGATGCAGGATATTAATACAATTATCATCCCTTTTTTATAAGGCTTTAATTGTTGAAATTTATCTGTGAAAAATATAAGAACAATGAGTGTCAGTAAAAATAGGACAAATAAGGCTTTAACACCATCATAGAAAATAAACTTTAATAGAGCCTGGTTTTGATTTATCAGCCAATGATGAGCATTATAATCATAAAAAAACTGTTCAACGATTAAATCGGCGGAGGTATATTCAAAAAAAATAATACTAACAAGCAGTAAAAATATACTTAATAAAATTTGCGGATAAAGTGAAAAGCGAATACCCAAATAAATGTCCTAATCAACCAAACTAATTGAAAGAAATGTATTCAATTAGCTTGATTGACCGTTTAATCGAAATATACCCGTGATATTTGGAAATGCAGCGAGGCTTTTTCAAAGGTTACGGATATATTAGGATTATAGTTGGCTATTTACAAAATCCCAATTGATAAGATTCCAGAAAGACTTAACATATTCTGGTCTAGCATTACGGTAATCGATGTAATAAGCATGCTCCCAAACATCACAGGTCATTAATGGTGTTTGACCATCAGTTAAAGGGCAGCCTGCATTTGATGTTTTAACAATTTCAATTTCGCCAGCACTGTTTTTAACTAACCAGGTCCATCCTGAACCAAAATTAGTAACACAAGCGGCACTAAATTCTTCTTTAAATGCATCAAAAGAACCAAATTTGCTATTAATCGCATCTGCAATGGCACCAGTGGCATCACCGCCACCATTGGGGCTTAAACAGTTCCAATAGAAAGTATGGTTCCATACCTGAGCCGCATTATTAAAAACACCGCCATCAGATTTTTGAATAATTTCTTCTAAAGTCATGTTAGCAAAATCAGTATCTTTAATCAGGTTGTTTAAGTTAACAACATAAGTATTGTGGTGTTTGCCATAATGAAATTCTAAAGTTTCTTCAGAAATATGTGGTGCTAAAGCATTTTTTTCATAAGGTAATGCGGGTAGTTCAAATGACATAGGTAACTCCTGTAAAAATTAATATTGGTTCAAAACTTTTTAATATGTGGAGATGATTTATTATTTTGACAAGAGTAAATGAGAATTTTTCTCACTTTATTTTTCACTCCTTATTCTAACGAGTTCCTGAGCTTTTATTCTATGAGCTTGCCACTGACCATAAGCCAGACCTTTGTTCTCCATTTCAGTAATCACTTGCTCCATTTTTGGATCAATTTGGGCAACCGATTCATGTTTAAATGGCGTTCCTGGTAAAGGCATAAAGGTATGCGTGTGAATCTTGGCTCCTAAGGAAGTTAATCGTTGAATAAGCTCTGTGGTTAATTGTCTATCCTTATCCGTTTCTCCCGGTAAACCAAACAAAAAGTCTACATTAGCCCCTAAGCCTTCTTGAGTTGTTAATTCAACCGCTGTAATAATTTCTTCAACAGTGTGCCCCCGTTTGCTATTATCCAAAACTAGTTGAGAACCTGACTGTCCGCCAATATTAATATTATCGTTATCGATATATTTTTTTAACACTCTTAATGCTTTAATACTAATATGTTCCGGGCGAATTTCAGAAGGAAAACTACCAAAAAATATTCTTGCATCTTTACCGACTGCTTGTCGTAATGAAGACAAAAAATATTCGATTTGATCCAGATTTACAGACTCATTATAAGCACCATAAGATAATGATGAAGGAGAAATAAAGCGATAATCGTTAAACCCATGTGCCCGCATAATTCCAGCATATTCTGCAATATGTTCAACCGAACGATGTCTAAATTTTGCTTTACTGACATAAGGCGTCTGACAGAATTTACAGGCATAAATACAACCACGAGTAATTTCTATCGGGCCAAACTTATGATTTTTAGGAGCAAATGGCGGGTAATCATTTAAATCCACCAATTGCCCCCTGCCATTTCGTTTGACAATATCATCCTGCAAATAGGCAATTCCCTGTACCTCATCTATTGACTCATTGTTTAGCAATTTTCTGGCAACATCAACAATGATTTGTTCCCCTTCACCCACGGCGATGTAATCAAAGCCAGCCTTAAGTGTTTGTAATGGTTCTGCCGTTGCATGAACGCCGCCGGCTAAATGAATGATATTTGATACAGGAAAATCTTGTTTAAGCTGTTGCAGTTGTGCACCCGCGTCAATGAAAGAGGGGGAATAAAATGTCCATAAAACCAGATTAATACTATCGGGGTCAGCATCCTGTAACATCTGCTGTAATCGTTTGCTGTCACGAGCTCCTTTAATAGATAAATTGGGGGAATCAATATGACCTTCTAATGCACCGACTAATGCATTAAATGCGTATCGTGCAAATTTATGAAAATTAAGGATAATGTTTACGTGTGTCATTTTTAATTAAAAAGTATAATATGTTTTTTCTAAGATTATTGCATTAATTAACATTTTTTAAAATAACAGGCAAAGAAATGAAGAAGTGGTCACTATTAATTGATACCAAAGACGAAAAAGGATTAATACACAAAATTACCGGCGTCTTGTTTTATCAAAACCTGAATGTCTTGCAAACAAAAGAATTTGTTGATAATGATAATAATCGTTTTTATATGCGTTGTGAACTGGAAGGTGACGTTAATCAGGAAGCTATTTTACAAAAACTGGAAGAATTAATACCTGCTGCTAAGTTGTCTCTTTGCGAATGTAAAAGAAAAGATATTGTTATTATGGTTACCAAAGAATCCCATGCCATTGGTGATATTTTAATTAAGCATGAATTTGGTGATTTGAATGCAAACATTAAAGCCGTTATCGGCAATCATAAGAATCTTCAGGACTTAGTCGAAAAATTTAACATTCCCTATATTTATGTCTCGCATGAAGATAAAAGTCGCGAACAACACGAACAGGAAATCCGAAAAGTTATAGACTCCTATGCTCCTGACTTTGTCGTATTAGCTAAATATATGCGCATATTAACGTCTGACTTTATTGCCGGCCTTGAAAATAAAATTATCAATATCCACCATTCATTCTTACCGGCTTTTATTGGTGCTAATCCATATAAACAAGCACATCAACGAGGCGTTAAGATTATTGGTGCCACCGCCCACTTTGTCAATAATGATCTGGATGAAGGCCCTATTATTTATCAAAATGTGGTTCCCGTTGATCATACCATGACCTGGCAGGATATGATGAGTTTAGGTCGTGATGTGGAAAAAACTGTCCTAAGTAATGCCCTAAAACTAGTCTTTGAAGATAAAGTTTTTGTCTATCAGAATAAGACGGTTATTTTATAAAGCTGCTTATGTTTGAAATAAAAACAATTTCATTATTTTTTCTTACCGCAATTGCAGAAATAGTTGGCTGTTACCTTCCTTATCTATGGCTAAAAGATGGAAAGAGTATCTGGCTACTACTGCCCGCAGCAATGAGTTTAGCAATTTTTGCCTGGCTATTATCACTACACCCGACAGCCTCTGGCAGAGTCTATGCAGCTTATGGTGGTGTGTACATTTTTGTCGCCATTTTATGGCTGTGGCTGATAGACGGAATTAAACCGACGTATTGGGATATTACAGGCGCCTTAATTGCCATGCTTGGAATGGCAATTATTATGTTTGCGCCCAAAAACTTATAAACTGCTGTTTTAAATTCTCGAATTCCTTCTTAGAATAAGCTTGCTTTTGATCTCTTCCCCAAACTACTCCCGGCCAATAGGGATCATTGATAAAACGGCCAATAATATGGATATGTAATTGCTTAACGATATTACCGATGGCTCCAATATTTATTTTATCCGCTTTAAGATCCGATGAAATAAATGCCGCAATACAATTCGTTTGCTCTAAGTAGTTCCTTTGTTGTTCAACGGTCAGTTGAAATAATTCTGTCTTATCTGTTTTCGGTACCAAAATAAACCAGGGGATCAGAACATTATCCATCAAAAGCAGATAAAAAGATTGTTCTTCCAGAAGAATATGGCAGTCCTCTTTTAGTCTCTCATCCAGTTCAAAATTAATCATTAGCAAACCTATTATTTATCAATTTTAATTTATCCACTTTGCCATTGTCATTAGCATCACTTCCGGTTTTATTGGTTTTGAAATATGATCGTTCATTCCCGATTGTATCGATTTTTCAATGTCCCCTTTCATTGCATTAGCAGTCATTGCAATAATAGGAAGGGAATCAAATCGTGGATTTTTACGCAACTCCATCGTGGCAGTATAACCATCCTTCACCGGCATCATGCAATCCATTAATACACCATCAAAATGCTGTGTATCTAAAATATCGATTGCTTCCTGCCCATTATTAACAATCTCCACGTTCATTTCATATAATAGCAATAATTTTTTTGCAACTAACTGATTAACTTTATTGTCTTCTACCAGCAATATTTTAGCATTTTTCAGACTTTCCCTGGCAAGGCTTATTTGTTCTTCCAAAATACTCTCATCAACGATAGCTGATTCATCTTCAACTTTTTGATGCTTTACCGTAAAGTGAAAAGTAGAGCCAACATTTTTTTCACTTTCAAGCCAGAATTTACCCCCCATTTTATCAACCAATTTATAGCTGATCGCAAGACCAAGCCCAGTCCCGCCAAATTCACGGGTAATAGAAGAGTCTGTTTGACTAAAGGGTTTAAATAACTTGGACTGCTCTGCTTTCGTTATGCCAATGCCTGTATCTTGTACAGAAGCATGAATAATAATGCTATCTTCTTTTTCTTCTTCTAACTCTATGGCAATCTTAACTTCACCACCAGGCTTGGTAAATTTAATCGCATTAGAAGCCAAATTAATCAGTACCTGGCCTAAACGTAAAGGATCACCCTGCATGACTCTAGGTAGGGATTTATCAACATCAACAGCAAACAAAATACCATTTTCTTCTGCTTTTAATGTCACGATGGTGTTTAAATTATCAATCACATCGGCAATAGCAAAAGAAATATTTTCTAATTCAAGCTTACCGGATTCAATTTTTGAAAAATCTAAAATATCATTAATAATACCTAATAAGTTTTCAGCAGAACTATGAGCTTTTTCAATCATTTCCTTTTGTTGTTCATCTAACTTAGTATGTAAAGCAAGATTAGTCAGACCAATAATGCCATTCATAGGCGTTCTAATTTCATGGCTCATATTTGCCAGAAACTGGCTTTTCATCTTACTTACTTCTTCTGCCTTTTGTTTAGACTGCAGCAACTGATTTTCAATATTTTTTCTTGCACTAATATCGGTGCGAATAGAAATATACTGAAAAGGTTTTCCCTTCTCATTCAGAAAAGGAACGATGGTAGAGTTAACCCAATAGCTCTCTCCGTTTTTATTCACATTTTTAATTTCACCATGCCAGACTTTGCCTTTAGCAATTGTTTTCCACATGGATTTAAAATACCTATCATCATGAAAGCCAGATTTTACAATGTTATGATTTTTTCCAATTAACTCTTCTTTTGAATATTTCGAAATATTACAAAATTTCTCATTCACATAAGTTATATCGCCTTTTACGTCGGCAGTGCTAACAATAGCGTGTTGATCCAGCGCATATTTCTGAAAATTAAGATCCTTTATCGTCTGTTTAAGCTTGTTTGAAGTAAACTGAATACGCCTAAAAGAATAATAAACAATTAACAGCAGCAATAGCGCTAAAACAAACATAAACTGCTTATACCGGTTAGCGACTGCTTCTTTCTTTTCATACAAAAAAAGAAATTCTTCCCTGATTTGATCCAATTGTTTCTGAATGGATAAGGTATGAATTTTATGAAACAACTCATCAACTTCAGTATAATATTTAATAATCATACCTAAATGAAAAATAACACTCGTGATCGCTTCCTCAATTTCGGTTGATTGAGCATGTAGTTGAAGCTTTATATGCTCCAGCATTTTCTCAATTACTTTGGAATCAATAGGATCTTTTGATAATAAAAATCGGGATGTTTGTTGCCCTAAATTAGCTAATACCTGGTCATATTTATTCTGAAAAGATTGATTAAGGAGATTTTTTAATTCGTCAATAGCATGAGGAATATATTGGATAGAGTTATTTAATAACGCCTGATGAGATTTAAACTGTTCAATTTCATCTTCTTTAACCTGAAATAAAGAAACCAGAGATGTGTGCTTTTCGTCCAGATGTTGTTTTGTGTCTTTTTGTAATTGCTTAAAATAATTATCGTAATAGCTAACAAAGTCTTTTTGCGCATTAACTAAATCATCATAATATTTTTTTTTACCAAAATGGCTTTGAAATAATTGACGATTTATGTTTGCATCGAGAGATTTCAACTCCGATATTCCCTGGCTAATACTTTTGAGTTCTGCCGTATTAAGTGCCTCAGATTTAAAATAAAACAAGACCAGCAAACATAATAAAATAACAATAAAAAACCAGATGATTTTCTCTTTTAAATTATTGCTCATTGATTTAACTCTGGATGCTGCCCAGTTAAAGCACGCAAAAATAAAACAATTTTAACGACATCCTTATCCGGAATATGTCGTCCTAGCTGATACTCTCCCATTAGTTTGACGGCTTCTTCTAAAGTTTTTACGGTACCATTATGAAAATACGGAGCGGTTAATTCAACATTTCTAAGACTTGGCACTTTAAATTCAAATTTGTGTTCGTCTTCACCACTGATATGAAAACGTCCATAATCAGGGATTAAATTTTTATCATTTTGGCTACCCCAATCAAATGGCTTCGCTATTCCAATTTTTTCAAACATGTTACCTCCAACCAAAGCACCTTGGTGACAGGAGGCACACCCATAAGACTTAAATAAACGGTAACCGTCAGCCGTATCTTTATCAATTGCTGTAATGTCTCCTTTTAAATATCGATCAAAGGGGCTATCGGGCGTTAACAAAGTACGCTCAAAAGTGCTTATGGCATGAGTAATATTGTCTTTAGTTATGGCACTATCATAAAGTTTTAAGAAATCTTTAACATACTCTGGGTCATTAGATAATTTTTTAATAACCTCCGGCCAATCAGATCCCATTTCAACCGGGTTATGGATAGGACCGCCAATTTGCTCTTCTAATGATTTAGCACTACCATCCCAGAACCATTTAGAATGAAGGCTGCTATTAAAGACACTAGGCGCATTGCGCTTACCTTTCTTTCCATTTATACCGATGGATACAGCCGTGCCATCAACACCGCCAATACTTAATACATGGCAATTAATACAAGCGATAGTATTATTGGCAGAAAGTCGAGGCTCTCTAAATAATTTTTTTCCTAATTGAACTAATTCGGGATCGATATCACTTGGGATCGGAGGAATAGGAATAATCGGTTCATTGTCCAGGTGAGAAAAAACCTCAGGTGATGCGGAGACATTGATTGCAAACAAAAACAAGATCAAAGCTAAACAGAACGTTGAACTGATACTATTGTAACTATTAACTGCTAACCTAAACATTCTAAGCATTCTAAGCATTCTAAGCATTCTAATCGTCTTTATCAAAAAATTGATTTTAACTGAATAATGAAATCACTTTACTATAATTTTAATAATAAAGAAATTATTAGCAAAAATATCTTTATTATCAGCAATTAAATCTAATCGTAATATTTGCAAAGGCAGGCTTCGGTACTACGCCTTCTTCTCTCGCTAGGCCTTCTTCGGCAAACACTCATAAAAAACTTTTGCCTCACAATTTTCACAAATACCCTTATTGAGTTTTTTATACAAACTAGCAATTGCCTGGGTTTTCTTATCAAAGAAATTCTGATTACCTATCTGTTTAATAAAGCCGGATCGGGCGGCAAATTCATAAACAGATGACTTTAAGCCAACAAAATATAATCCGCCGCCTGATTTTTTTAAACGATTATTTTCTGAAATTAGTCCCTCTGCTCCGGCTAAATCGATAAAATTAATACCACTGGCAACAATTAAAATATGGTTAACACCTTCATTATCCGCAATATTTGCAATTATTTTTTGAACATGAGAAATCGAACCAAAATAAATAGACATATCAATACGAATAATTTTTAGTTGTGGACAAGTATTAATAGGCTTTTGGTCAATATTGATTAATTTACGGATATTGTCAGGAGAAGTATCCATTGCCAATGTTGGGATTTTAGGTGTTGATGTTTTGGCCAGAAACAAGATAAGCGACAAAATAACACCCAGGTAAATAGCAAACTCAAGTTCAAGAAACAAAGTAGCAAAAAATGTTGTCAATAATATCGATGATTCTGACTTGCTGAATGTTAAAACCTGTTTAATGTGATGAAAGTCAATCAAGTTATAAGCAACTAATAAAATCACGCCACCCATTGCTGCTATTGGTAGATAAGCTGTTAGTGGAGCAATCAATAACACTATTCCCATCAATGATATGGCAGCAAAAATAGCAGAAAGAGGAGTTCGTGCACCTGCCTCAAAATTAATACCGGAACGGGTAAATGAACCGGAACCCGCATAGCTGGATAGAAAACTACCAAACATATTCGACATCCCCTGGCCAATAAACTCCTGGTTTGAATTGATTCGTTGTCCGGATTTTGTGGCCACTGCCCGACTAATTGATACCGCTTCGATTAAGCCTAGCAGTGCTATAGCAAATGCTTCCGGTGCCAGAGCTTTAATCGTATCCAAAGAAAAATCCGGCATAGAAAGAGGTGGTAGATGTGCAGGAATTTCACCCACTAATTTAATACCAGCGGTAAAATCTTTTAAATACAAAGCGACAAGACTCCCGGCGACCATACCTATTAATAAGTTAGGTGATTTAGGCAATAATTTTTTGGCTCCCAGGGCGAAAATCATAGTGACCATAGCAATTATAATGAGATATAAATTTAAATCAGAAATACCAGCATACAAATCCCACCAGGTGTGCATAAATGATTCACCTTTAGGCACATAAATACCGGTAATGTGTTTCATCTGGCTTGTCGCAATTAAAATAGCAGCACCAGCCGTAAAGCCAATAACAACCGTATGAGAAACAAAATTGACCAGTGTCCCTAATCGCGCCAGTCCAAAGGCCAACTGGTAAATTCCGGCAAGAAAAGTCATGGTCAGTGCAATCGTAATAAATTCAGGGCTTCCAGGGGTTGCATGATGACTGGTAGCGGTAAAAACAACAATAGAAATCGCTGTCGTCGGGCCTGAAACCAAATGGAAAGAAGAACCAAATAAAGCCGCAATAATTGGCGTTACCATTGCAGTATAAAGACCATATTCTGGAGGCAGACCGGCAATGGTTGCAAAAGCAACACCTTGAGGAAGCACAATAACAGCTCCCGTTAAACCTGCAATCAGATCGGCTTTAATAGTTTCTTTGTTGATTAATTTAAACCAAACCAGAAAAGGAAATAATGATTTTAAATTCATTTAGCTACTTTGAGTTCTTTTTCTTAACCGCTGCCATATGTGAAAAGTCGAATAACCTTAAAAATCGATAAAGTTATTACTCATCGCTTATGTCCTGGTAAGAAAATAGTTATAGGATAAAAACTTCCTGATAATTTAAAACCGCCATCAATCGAAACAGAATGCCAATTGAAAACAGAATAAATGGAGAAGTTTTGATAGTTTACTTAGTGAAAGCGCGTTAATCATAATAGTTGCAATAATATCCGTCAATATTAACAAGGTAGTATGTTTTAAATTTTATATTCAAGACTTTAGGACGACTAACCTTTAATTTAACTGCTTAATTTATTGACTTTTTAGTGTCATCTTATTTGTTTTTTAGCTAACCACGTAAGTATTTACAAGAACCTTAGATAGTTTTATATTATTTTAGCAATTTATAATACTCTAAAACTTATGTCCTATGCTAAAATATGGCCATGACAAACGAATTATTTTTAACTGCCGCAGCCATTATTTTAATAGCCTATTTTATACGCGGAATTACCGGTTCCGGTTCCGGGTTAATTGCAATTCCTTTGCTGGCACATTTTTTTCCTTTAACTTTTGTTGTGCCCCTGATTTTAGTACTAGACACCAGCGCTTCTATTATCCTTTCTCTGCATACAAAACTGCATGTTCAGTGGCAGGAAATAAAAATATTATTGCCTTCTTCGCTTATCGGCATTACCTCTGGCGCATTATTATTAATAAGTTTACCTCGTGAACCTTTGTTAATCGGTCTAGGAATTTTTGTTTTTATTTTTGGCTTGCGTTATGTACTCAATCTACATAGTGATAATCCAATTAGTGCCTGGTGGGCAATACCCACTGGATTCATTGGTGGTCTTATTGGTGCCATGTTTGGAACCGGAGGTCCACCCTATATCGTTTATCTTTCACATCGCTTACGCGACAAAACTCAGTTAGTTGGTACGCTATCCGGTCTATTTATGATAGATGGCCTGATTAGGGTAATGGCATTTTTGTATCTGGGCTTATTTATTCAGGCTGACTTGCTATATTCACTATTAATAAGCTTTCCACTAATGTCTCTTGGGTTATTTTTAGGTCAAAAAGTTCATTTGCAAATTAGTCGACGCGCTCAATTAGCACTTATTGGCGTTCTTTTATTGCTCAGTGGCAGCTCTTTAATCTGGAAAGCATTAGCCTGAGCAAGCCTTATAAGTCATATTCATTCTCCCAAAATGTTCCGGTAATCAGTTTTCTTGCTTTAATAAGAAAATTACTTAGTTCTAATAAATTAAAATGAAAAATATACTCTTCAATCATTGATGCTGTTAACCTATCTATTTGATTTTTTTCACTCGATGGTTCACTTGAAACTCCTTCAATTCTTACCAAAAAAGGATTATTTGTTGTTTTATTCTTTTCTATTCTAAAATATTCCTCTGAAATCTCCTTATGTAAAAGATCCATAAAGGTCCTCCAGGCCAACCAGGGCTCAACAGCATAGATATTCATCATAAAAAAATACTTTTTTACTATCGGAGATGCCTCCTTGATTAAAGTTTGACGTTTTTGATGGTTGATGCGAACATGCTTTTCATGTTTATTATCCTGCATATCAAGCTGAATATAATTAGAATAAATAATTAGTTTTACTAATTCTGCTTTGATCTGTTGTTGTTGACTTTCATCGAATTTCAAAATTTCTTCATTATCAACTGGATTAATACGTTTTAACATGCTTTCGCGTTCATCTACAGGTAATAATATATCATCTTCATTTGTCTCCAACGTAAGTTCCATTTTTACACCCTTTTATATGACCATTTTCGATATTAAATTTACAGAGATTAGCACTTCAATAATCAGTAGCATTTTCTATTCATTAAAAATTATACCCATACATAAACTATAATTAAATACTAATTCAGATAAGCCACCCTGAAATCTGATACCGTAAAATTTTATTTAATATTAATCCTAATAGTGTTTTGTATTTAAATACGTTATGATGAAGAACTTATATTACGTAGTATGCTAATTAAGCTAACATTAGATTAGTAAACCTGTCTCCTGCGTCCCTTATATTTAATGGATGGAAACAGCAATGCTACGTTTTAAATACCAAACTTTTGAGTTTGGTAACACCGATATACATCTTAGAAGCTTGCGCAATAGGCAAGAATATTCCGATAACAACAATATTGCTTCGAATATGGGCATATCCTCAGCAAATTGGTCCTTATTTGGCGTTATCTGGGCATCCGAAGAAGTTCTCGCACATATTATGTTCAAGCATGATATTGAAGGCAAAAAAATTCTTGAAGTTGGTTGTGGAACAGCTCTGGCAAGTTTGATATTAAACAATCGTCTGGCTGATATTACGGCCACTGACTACCACCCCGAAGCCAATAACTTCCTATTAGAAAATATAAAGCTTAACCAATCCAGGCCAATCCCTTTCTATAGAGAAAACTGGGATGATAAATCCAAAAATATAGATAAATACGATATGATTATCGGTAGCGATCTTCTATATGAATCGAATCAGGCTGATATTTTATCCAAATTTATTGACTCTCATGCTAAGCCTGATTGTAAAATAATCATCGTCGATCCTGGCCGTAAATTTCACCCGATATTTACAAAAAATATGCAGCGTTTGGGCTATTCATCTAAAAAAAACGAATACCCGGATATTGAAAAACTGACTCAACCAGTGAGAGGTGCGAACAATTTTTTTGTAATGACCTATCAACGCCCTCCCAATCACCGCCTACTTATTAAAAACGATTGCTACTACAGTATTTCAGACCATGAGTTACCAAAGGCGAACTAATAAAGATCCTGATACTAAACCAGTTTACCTAGATACTTGTATCTCCTACGCTAGTGAAAGCCCCCTTGTAAAAAGGGGGTAGTCAAAATTCTATAGCAGTGAAATAATGAAACAGCAGGATTACATTTAGCAATAAACGAATAATTGTGAGTCCTGTGATACACGTAATTTTTGAAAATATAAATAAATAGATACTTAAATATATGCTAAAATCAAAAGAATATTATATTCATTAGGGCCCTAATGAGCTTCATCCCAATTTTTACCCTGTCCAACATCAACAATTAATGGCACTTTCAAAGTCGCTGCACTTTCCATTAATTGTTTAATTTGTTGCGTCGCACTATCAAGCTGTTGCACAGGCACTTCAAAGACTAATTCATCATGTACCTGCATAATCATTTTAATATCTTCTGAATCACTTTTTTCTTGAGAATTTAACCAACTATCTACCGATAACATGGCTTTCTTAATGATATCTGCGGCACTACCCTGCATTGGCGCATTAATCGCTGTTCGTTCAGCATATTTTCTACGCTGTGCATTCTTTGCATTGATATCGGCAAGATATAAACGACGCCCAAGAATCGTTTCAACATAACCTTTATCCCGAGCATATTCAGCCATCGAATCCATGTATTCTTTAACACCGGGATAACGATCAAAATACAAATTCACATAATCCTGCGCTTCTTTACGCCCAATATCCAATTGTTTAGCCAGACCAAAAGCAGACATACCATAAATCAGCCCAAAGTTGATCGCCTTAGCACTTCTACGTTGATTTTGACTAACCATATCCAGCGGCACCGCAAACACTTCTGCTGCCGTTGCTTTGTGAACGTCGACACCTTGTTCAAATGCACTTAATAAACCTTTATCGGCTGATAAATGGGCCATAATTCTAAGTTCAATTTGGGAATAATCGGCCGCGACTATGAGCTTATTATCTGATGCAATAAATGCCCGGCGGATTTTTCTTCCTTCATCTGTACGAATTGGTATATTCTGTAAATTTGGATCGGTAGATGATAAGCGTCCTGTTACCGCAACGGCCTGATTATAGGATGTATGTACTCGACCGGTCTTATTATCGATTAGTAATGGCAGCTTATCCGTATAAGTAGTTTTTAATTTAGCCAATGAACGATAGGAAAGAATCAACTTAGGTAGAGGGTGATCAAGCGCTAATTCCTGAAGTGCAGATTCCGAAGTTGAGGGCGCTCCTTTAGGTGTTTTCGATTTCACCGGCAATTGCATTTTTTCATATAAGATTTGCTGGATTTGCTTAGGCGATGATAAGTTAAATTCTTCACCAGCCAGCTCAAAGGCTTGTGCCTGAATCTGAATCAAAGACTTTGATAGTTCCGCACTTTGCTGTTGCAACATGGACTGATCAATTAAAACACCATTGCGTTCAATTCTTGACAATACCGATGATAAGGGTAGTTCTATCTGTTGAAATAATTGTACTAAATCTTTTTTATCCGACAATTTAGGCCAGAAAAACTGATGCAAACGAAGTGTAATATCAGCATCTTCACAGGCATAATTGGCAGCCTGTTCTACAGGAACCTGATCAAACCGTAATTGTTTAGCACCTTTACCAGCAACATCTTCAAAATGAGTAGTTTCGTAGTTTAGATATTTTTTTGCCAGAGCATCCATATTATGACGACTAGCTGTACTATCCAGGACATAGGATTCAAGCATGGTATCAAAGGCTATACCAGCTAAATCAATATCATAATTAGCCAGTACATTTTTATCATATTTTAAATTTTGCCCGACTTTTGACTGCTTAGGATCTTCTAGTATCGGTTTTAATTTTGATAAACAATCATCCCGTGATAATTGATTGCTATAGGCAATATCATCATGAATAAATGGTACGTAGGCTGCTTCTCCAACATTGATGGCAAAAGACAGTCCAACAATTTCAGCCTGCATATATTCTAAAGCTGTTGTTTCTAAATCAAAGGAAAATAATTCACTTTTCTTTAATCTTTCCAGCCATTGCTCAAATTGTTCCTGCTGCAGAATAATCTGGTAATCTGTTTCAATGTCATCCTGAACAGGCGCTGCAAATAAATCGCCCTGTTCGCCATCGATAATTTGTTCATCTTCAACTAGTTGTTTTAACCAGGTTTTAAATTCCAATTGTGAATACAGTTGCTTTAATTTCTCAACATCCTGCTCTTGCATCTTTAAGTCATTAATCGTTGTTTCTAAATCAACTTTTGTATCGATTTCTACATCGCATTTAATGGTGACTAATTCATAGGATAGCTTTAGTTGTTCAATACCTTCACGTAAATTTTCACCGACTTTACCTTTGATACGGTCAGCATTTTCTATAATCTGTTCAACACTAGGGTATTCTGTTAGCCATTTAACCGCTGTCTTAGGGCCGCACTTCATCACTCCAGGAATATTATCTGCAGTATCGCCAACAAGCGCTAAGTAATCTCTGATCTGCTCAGGTTTAACACCAAATTTTTCAATAACGCCCTGGTAATCCATGGTTTGGTTTTTCATGGTATCGATTAGAGTCACATGTTTGCTCACTAATTGCGCCAAATCTTTGTCACCAGTCGAAACGATGGTATCAATTCCCATGTGTTCTGCTTTTAGTGCCAAAGTGCCAATCACATCATCGGCTTCAACACCCGGAATAGCAATTAACGGAAAACCTAAAGCTTTAATAACTTCATGTAAAATTTCAATTTGAGAACGTAAATCATCCGGCATTGATGCACGATTAGCCTTATATTCCGGAAACAGTTCATCTCGAAAGGTTTTACCTTTAGCATCAAAAATAATGCCGACATGATGACTTTGATGATCCTTAAGTAATCGCTTTAACATATTGACTACGCCATAAACCGCGCCGGTAGCATCACCTTTGCTATTGGTTAAATCTGGCATCGCATGGAAGGCTCGGTATAAATAGGATGAACCATCTACTAAAACGAGTGGTTGTTTTTTTTCTATCATTAGTTTCTCAAGTAAATTAAACAGCGACAAAAGTATTGTACAATCAAGCTAATCCATCTCAAAGAATATTTGCTTTGCGGATTAATTTGGGAAAGAAAGAACCAGTAAACAATCAGTGGGACTGTTAATAAATAGTTTAACTTTTTCTGAATTGCTTAAAAGAAGCTCTGAAATTTCTTTTGTTCCACTATTTCCTACTGAAAGCCAAATAATTTTTGGAGGGCAGCCAAAATAAAAAGATCTTTGACGAAAATCATTATCTTTAGAAACTATAGTATAGTTATTGTTCTGAGCATAGTCCCAAATATTGGTATCGGTAGTACCCTGCATATTAAGAAGATCTATATGTGTACTTTCTGGATATTCTTTAGTAAGGAGCTTTACAAGTCTGGAACTTACATTCTCATCAAAAAGTAATTTCATGCTGCCATTGATGATGAAAGTCTATGTTCTCTTGCTGCTGCAAAAGCGAAAACCATTTGTATATCTTCATGACTAAGATTAGGAAAATCATCTAAGATTTCTTTTTCAGACATTCCTCCTGCAAGATATTCAAGAATATCATAGACAGTAATTCGTGTTCCTTTAATACATGGTTTGCCGCTACGAATATCTGGGTTTATTGTTATATAATCTTTATAATTCATCATCATATTACCTTATAGCCTTAAGTTCATTATAGCCTAATACTATTATTCATGCGTAATTGATTTATTATTTCTCAAATTTTAAACCAAAGCTGATTAGACTGACTTTACAATCCAGACCTTTAAAAAATTCATTTAATTGTTTTTCAAAATCTTTTAATTGTTCTAGTTCTAACCTAGGCTGTGCAAACAACTTAGTATCGGTAAAAAAGATTTCCAGTTCAATAATGCCATAATTATAGTGAATGAAAAGTGATTCTTCTGATTGATTAGCCATTAAATCATCTAACTTTTGTTTAAAAATAGCGACAACCGGATTATCTTCAACGGTTTGATAATAACGCCCTAGTCCTATCTGAAAACGAGTAATCATTTCATCTCTAAGTGGTGCCAGATAACTGGGTGAACCATCTTCATCATCTTCCGGATCAACATGTACCAAAACCTGAGAGATTGACTCAATTTCTTTCGTTAATTGTTGTTGAACTTCATCACTAATTCGATGCCCTTCAGAAACACTAATACGACTAAAAACCTGGATATGAATATCAACCAGTGTTTTACCCCCCATTTGACGAGTACGCAAAGAGTGCATATGTACGATACCTGGAATTTTCTCTACTACATTTTTAATACGTTCTAATTCTTCCTGATCCAGACCTTTATCAACCAATTCATTAACACTCTCATAAACCAGCTCCCAACCTATTTTAGCAATCATCATGGCAACGATAATGGCGGCTGCCAGATCCAGATAAGGAATACCATACATACTGCCAAGCACACCAACAAGCACGACAATTGAAGATACCGCATCACTACGATGATGCCAGGCATTGGCTTTTAATATCGATGAATGAACCTTTTTAGCATAATAAAGCGTATATTGATAAAGAACTTCTTTTGAAACGACAGAAACGACTGCAACGATTAAGGCTACTGGGGTCGGAATTGGTTGTGCCTCGCCTTCTGTCAAAATAGAAATTGCATCGAATAAAATTCCCAAACCGACACTGATTAAAATAAACCCAAATACGACCGTATAAAATGTTTCTATTCGTGCGTGACCATAAGGATGATCTTCATCTGCACTTTTATGGCCTTTTTTAGCAGCATAAAGCACCAGAATATCACTGAGCAGATCGGACAAAGAATGCACACCATCAACAAATAATGCATGTGAAAATGCAATCTTACCAACAAGCATTTTAATTACCGCTAAAATCAGGTTAACCACGCCTCCGATTAACGTAACTTTTTTGATTATCTGATAACGATTTTTTGCTTCGTATTCGGCAACAGAATCTGTATTCTTAGTATTTTCTGCTATATCCATAATGCAGCCCTATTTAGTTTGTTTCGCCAACACAGATGGTAAATGTTATTTCTCTCATCCCGGAAATCTTTTCTTCTTCCACTTCTTTTACTTCATGCCCATTGATTCGGCACCAGCTAGGAATATCATGCAAAGTACCCGGATCGGTACAAATTACCTTTAACTCATCTCCTGGCTTAAGTTCTTCAATAGCATTTTGAGTTCTTATAACCGGCATAGGACATAATAAACGTCGAGCATTAACTAGGTTTTTATCTTTATTATCCATATTCCTGTTATATCATCCACTTAGAGTCGATGTCATCCTGAGCAATTGGTTTAATATTGTATTCGGTTATTTGTTTATCGGGTGTTTCAATAGCCATAGTCACACTATCCGCATTTTTACCCTGAGAATAGCGAGCAATAATGGCTAATGCTTTTTCTCTGTCCTGATCAGAATTAATTACACCATCAATCATCGCTAAGGGACCGCTATGGCTAGTACAATAAACTTTATTGAACAAATGCTGGTAGCCTTGCAGGAAATTATTTTCCCCTTCTTCGCGACCAATAATCAATTTAAAATCAGGAGAAAAGCGAATATGTCGCCCTACTTTTAAGAGCATAATATCATCAAGTTCATAATCTCGATCTTGACGATTTTGCCACATATCTACTAATTTTTTAGAATAATTTTCATCCGTTAACATACAGCAACCACCTGCTGGTGAAGCATAATCGCTAAAACCATATTCTTTTGCTAGAGCCATTTGCGGCTTACGAGTTCGCCCGGTAAAACCAAAAAGTTTATCTCTATCAAGCCAGCCTTCAAGTTCCGGCAATGTTTCAGGTAAAACTTTAGCACTGAGAGGCCTTACTAATCTATCACCACTACCTGATTCTTTGGCAACAATTGGCATCGTATCACGTCGTTGAGACATTGGACGTTGTCCAACAACTTCACCAGTTATAATAAAGTCAAAGTCATGTTCGTGCATCCATTCATTAGCTTTCTTGACCATAAAGCCTT
>JADGAU010000039.1 GCA_015231865.1 Gammaproteobacteria bacterium
TGGAAGTGATGCTAACCCCCCACAATATGCCGGAGAAATGTGTAGAGCAAAAGGATATTCGCCGTTGGTTAGATTTAAACAATTTCTTGATAAAAAGGAGAGGAAATGAGATTACTACGATTTATTCAATCGCAATCAAACATTCATCAGGCGTAACTGTATCACCCTTAGCAATGTATATTTCTTTAATAGTGCCTTTAATAGGCGCATGAATTTCAGTTTCCATTTTCATAGCTTCGGTAATTAACAGCGGGTCACCCGCTTTAACGCTATCACCAACTTTAACTAAAATATCAATAATCACCCCAGGCATAGAAGTAGTTACATGGCCAGGTTCAGAAGCATGATGTCTGCCACTATTAGATGATTGAGAAGGACTACCATCAATAACATCTAAAATTTCAATATTGACTTCCTGAGGAACGCCATCGAGAGTCATGTAATAAGGGCGGGTGTCCTGGCATGGATGGCCAGCACCTTTAACCACGATATGGTATTTTTCACCATGTAAGGTAACCATAAAATCACTTGGTGTTTTACTATTCACTGTTGATGAGGCATCAGCCAATAACTCTTCTGGCTGTAAATTACCATCTTTTCTTTGTTGTAAGAACTCTTTGGCGATATCGGGGAACATTGCATAACTCATGACATCTTCATCGCTCTGTGCCAGCTCTTTAATTTCTTTAGCTAATTTTTTCATTTCCGGTTTTAATAAATCAGCCGGCCTGACGTCAATAACATCTTCGTTACCAATAGCCAATTGTTGAATTTTTTTATTAATTCTACCCGGCGCTTTACCATATTTACCCTGCAAATAAAGTTTCACTTCATTGGTGATATTTTTATAACGTTCACCGGATAACACATTAAATACCGCTTGGGTTCCAACAATTTGAGAAGTTGGCGTCACTAATGGCGGATAGCCAAGATCCTTTCTAACACGAGGAATTTCGTCCAGCACTTCATTCATTTGATGTAAAGCACCTTGTTCTTTCAGCTGATTAGATAAATTAGAAATCATGCCTCCAGGAACCTGATTAACCTGTACTCTGGTATCAATTCCTGTAAATTCACTTTCAAATTGATGATATTTTTTTCTTACCCCATAAAAATAAGCACCAATTTCCTGCAAGGCGACCAGATCAAGCCCTGTATCATATTCACTATTGTGTAAGCCGGCAACAATACTTTCAGTTGTTGTATGACTGGTACCTTCAGCGAAGGCAGAGATTGCGGTATCAATGTGACGACAGCCAGCTTCGATGGCTTTTAAATGACACATTGATGCAAGGCCTGCAGTAGCGTGGCAATGCAAATGAACTGGTACATCAACGCTATCTAGTAAAGCCTTAAATAATTCTGAAGTGACATAAGGTGTTAATAAGCCAGCCATATCTTTAACAACCAAAGAATCACAACCTTGCTTCTGTAATTCTTTGGCCATTTTCACATACGATTTTAAGTTATGAACAGGGCTGGTTGTATAAGCTAAAGTACCTTGAGCATGTTTATCGTTCTTTTTTACCGCAGCAATGGATTCACGTAAGTTTCTTACATCATTCATAGCATCAAAAATACGGAAAACATCAATACCATTAGTTGCCGATAATTTAATAAATTGCTTAACCACATCATCAGAATAGTGCCGATAGCCTAATAAATTCTGACCTCTAAGTAACATTTGTAAACGAGTATCTGGAAGTTTTTCTCTTAATAACTTTAAACGTTCCCATGGATCTTCTTTTAGAAACCTTAAGCAACTATCAAAGGTTGCTCCACCCCAGACTTCCAATGACCAGAAACCAATTTTATCGAGTTTATCGCAAATGGGTAACATATCTTCTGTCCGCATTCTGGTTGCAATTAAAGACTGATGTCCATCACGTAGAACGGTTTCTGTAATATTGACTTGATTCATAATATTAACCTATTGAGTTAAAGTATTAATTAAAAACTAAATTGATTGAACTAAATTGATTAAAATGGTGTTTTATAAACCACCAGTATGAGCTACAATCGCAGCCGCTAATGCCAAAGCTATGTGATGATTAGAGCATTGTACCGAGTAATTGATTAATTCGGGGTGCTGCTCAACAAAACTGGTATCAAATTCAGCACTGGTAAAATCATCTGAATTTAAAATGGAGAATTGATAAGGAACCGTGGTTTTAACGCCATAAACCCTCATATCAGTTAATGCACGTTTAGAACGTGCAATCAATTCTTCCCAGGTCATAGCCCAGACAATTAATTTAGCGCACATAGAATCAAAATATGGAGGAATTATATAGCCGGTATAAATTGATGAATCCGTTCGTACACCCGGACCACCCGGTGCATAATATCGGGTAATTTGGCCATAACTGGGTAGAAAGTCATTTTGGGGATCTTCGGCATTGATTCTAAATTCCATAGCAAAACCGCGTTTAACAATTTCCTCCTGTTTGAAACGTAATTTATTGCCATTTGCTATGCTAATTTGTTCTCTGACAATATCAACACCGGTAATTTCTTCAGTAATCGTATGCTCAACTTGTAAGCGTGTATTGACTTCCATAAAGTAAAAATTACCACTACGATCAAGTAAAAATTCAACCGTACCAGCATTAGTATACTTTGCTGCTTTTGCCGCCTGAACTGCCGTTTGCCCGATAAATTCCCGTTGTTGTTCTGTTAATTGTGGTGAAGGTGCAATTTCAATTAACTTTTGATGGCGACGTTGAATAGAACAATCTCGTTCATAAAGATGAATCGTATTTCCATGTTCATCTGCCAGTATTTGCACTTCAATATGCTTGGGATTAACAATACATTTTTCAATAAAAACATTGGGAGAGCCAAAGGCTTTACCGGCTTCTGATATGACCCTGGGGTAATTGTGTCTTAATTCTTTTTCACTAAAACATTCACGAATACCACGACCACCACCGCCATTAGTTGCTTTTAACATCACCGGATAACCAATATCATTGGCTAGTTCAACCGCTTCCTCTACAGTTTCCAGGTTATGTTCACTTCCGGGTGTCACTGGAACATTAGCTGCAATCATAGTTTGTCGAGCCTGAATTTTGTCACCCAGTTTTTTAATCACAGAAGATTTTGGGCCAATAAATTTGATCCCATTTTTTTCACAGGCTTTAGCAAAACCTGCATTTTCTGACAAAAACCCATAGCCTGGATGAACGGCATCACAGCCGGACTCAAGCGCGACGTTGATCAGACTGTGAATATTAAGATAACCTGCAACAGGGTCATCACCTATACGGTATGCTTCACTGGCTATTTTGACATGTAAGGCATGACTATCTGCAGTTGAATAAACAGCAACAGATTGTATGCCCATTTCTTTACAGGCACGAATAATTCGAACGGCAATTTCGCCTCGATTGGCAATCAGGATTTTCTTTATCAAAATTATCCCCCCCCTTTAAGATATGCCAAATAGTTATTAATTGTCCTAATATATTATAAAACTTAGAGAGCAAACAGCTATTTTAAGCTAATTATAAAATAATGCATTATAAAACTAACAAAATAATTTAATAGGTTCTATTGAATTATTTAATAGTAAGCCATGTGAATTATATGTATTTTGTTAATAATTACTTATTTAATATAGTTAAAACTTTCTACTTATCAACGTATTTCTGAAATATAAAATTATATTTATTGCGTTTTATCAGGTAAAATTTGATTTTGCTCTTAATTTTAGCAAAATTTAACTAATTAAATTATAGTCTAACCAGTAAATATCGTGTGAAAAACAAATATCTCATCCCATCCTTCCTGATACTACTCTCTTTATTAGTTGGATGTAACAAAGAAGAAAAAAATATCAAACTTGGTATTTTACATTCATTGAGTGGAACTTTGTCTATTAGTGAACAAGCTGTTGTTAATGCAACACTTATGGCTATTGATGAAATTAACATTGGAGGTGGTTTATTAGGAAAAAAAATAGAACCAATTGTTACTGATGGTGAATCCAATATTGATAAATTTATGGATGGAGCCAAAGACTTAATTGAAAAAAAGCAAGTTAAAGCTCTATTTGCCTGTTGGACTTCCCAATGTAGAAAAGCGATATTGCCTATCGTTGAAGAAAATAATAATCTCCTATTCTATCCAGTCCAGTTCGAAGGGCTTGAAAATACCAAAAGTATCATTTACACCGGTGCTGCACCAAATCAGCAGATTATTCCTGGTACAATTTGGGCCTTAAGACATTTGGGAAAAAGAATTTACCTGGTTGGCACTAACTCTGTTTTCCCCAGAACTGCTCATCGTATTATTCGCTCAGTCTCTCATTTAAGTTTTCCATTACAGGCAAAAATTGTCGGTGATAAATATATTCCTCTTGGCAACTATAATTTTGCAAATATTATCAATGACATAAATAAAGTAAAACCCGATGTGATCATTAGTACGATTCATGGTGATAGTAATACTGCCTTTATTGATGCAATAAAAGGTGCAAATTTAAAGCACATACCCATTATGTCATTTACTTTAAGTGAAAATGAAATAGCTAAGATAGGTAAAGAAAAGCTTGCCGGACTTTATGCTACCTGGAGTTATTTTCAACATCTGGATAACCTGGAAAACAGGAAGTTTATTGAACGATATAAAAAGCGTTATGGTAATGATGCGGCAATTGGTGATGCCATGGTTTCAGCCTATATCGCTGTTAAACTATGGGCTCAAACAGTAAAAATCGCTAATTCATTTGAACCCAGCCATGTAAAACGTTCCATAGGGCATCAAACAATTAATTCACCCGCAGGTATCGTTTATATTGATTCTAATAACCACTATTTATGGAAGAAAGTCTATATTGGGCAAATGCAAAGTAATGGTTTATTTAAAACGATTGAAGCTCCTGACTCCACTGTGGCGCCTACACCTTACCCAGTTTTTCACTCAAAAAATGATTGGGATATCATCCAGCAACGTATAGCCAAAAGTTTGAAGTAAAAGCTATGTTAAAAAAACTATCTTTACAAAACCTATTACTTATCAGCTTTACTTTGACGGCTATTATCCCTCTGATCATTTTTTCATCATACGAAGAGTATTTATTTGAAAAAATATTCAAACAACAAACTTTAAATGAGTTAGAAAAAATTGCTGATAAAAAAACACAAGAAATTGATCTCTATTTTGATAGCAAATTATTTGCCTTAGAAATAATTGCCAAGTCTCAATACACGAAAGATTCATTTTTACTTTTATCTAAAGCCTATAAAAAAAGTGGTATTCATTCAGATGTTTATCAAAAACTTGACCAACACCATTTGCAGGTATATCAGGACTTTTATCAGCAAGGTTTTGAAGATCTGAAATTCATATCAATGGATAAAAAAATATTTTTTACTTTAAAAAAACAGACAGACTTTAATGCTAATCTAACCTCAGAAAATTACAATGAACTGTCCATTAATAAAGTTGTTGATAACACTTTTAATTTTATAACACCTTTTACCACAACCTTTGAATATTATCCCCCTAGCCAGAAACAAGCGGCATTTATTAGCTATCCTTTAATTCAAGATGGAGTTCTGCATGGTGCAATTGTTGTGCAATTAGGAATTGATAAATTTGCTGATATTTTATCAAGTGATACAGGCTTTAGTAGAACAGGAAAAACTCTGAGCATTATTCAAAAACACGGTAAGTTCTATTTTAATGCACCCAAAACGGTTGAAAAAACTGCTAATCACCAGCACACTAATGAATTTATTGAATCCCCTTCACAGGCAATGAAAAATGCCTTAACTGGTAACAGAGGCTCTGGTGTTCATCTGGATTATCAACAAAACAAAGTAATTGCTACCTGGCGCTATTTGCCAATTTTAAAATGGGGCATTGTGGTCAAAAAAGATTTATCAGAAGCGAAGGAACCGGTAACAGAAATACAGACAACACTGTTTTTTACCTTCCTCGGCTTACTAATATTTATCGTTGTCGCCTCCAATTTTTTAGGCCGGCAATTAGTTTTCCCGTTAAAGATTCTTGAGCAAAATATCTCAAATATGATGATGAAAAAGGATATTGATCCGGTCAAACTGAAAGGCTATGATGAAACTCGGAAACTAGCAATTTCATTTAATAAGATGACTGCACAAATAGCAGAGTATCAGCTAAATCTTGAAGATAATATTCGTCAGAGAACACATGAACTACAAAGAGCCAGTCAAGTAATAGCCAGTACCAAGCAGGCAATTATTATTACTGATTTAACGCCTCGAATTATTGAAGTTAACCAGGCTTACATTGATTTATTTGGTTATTCCGAACAAGAACTTCTTGGCCAAGATCCCAAAATAGTCAGTTCCAAACGTGCCTCCAATGAATATTACCAGGAAATGTGGGATGCGCTGACGAATGAAGGACACTGGTCTGGAGAAATTTGGAATAGAAAGAAAAACGGCGACTATATTCCAATTATGATGACCATAACAACAATTCATGATAACCATAATCAGTCAATTAACTATGTGGCCATTTTAACTGATATCGAGGTACTCAAATCCCACGAAGAACAGTTGCATAAGCTAGCCTATTATGACACCTTAACCGAATTACCAAATCGTATGTTGATGCAGGATCGACTGTTTCAAGAAATAACCATGGCTAAACGCAATAAAACTAAGTTAGCTGTGATGTTTATGGATTTAGATCGTTTCAAAGCAGTTAATGATTCTTTAGGGCATAGTGCAGGTGATGAATTATTAAAAGTCGTTGCCCAAAGACTAAAAAACAATATTAGAAAAAATGATACCGTTTCAAGACAAGGTGGAGATGAGTTTGTCATTATTTTAGATCGTATTAATAAAACGTCTGATGCAGCCCATATTGCTCAAAAAATTATCAATGCTATTGCAAGGCCAATTAAATTAAAACAGCACAATGTGTTTGTCGGTGCCAGTATTGGTATTAGCTTTTACCCTGATGATGCGAAAAACCTGGAAGATAGTCTTAAACATGCTGATATTGCCATGTATAAAGCTAAAGAAAACGGTAAAGGGATTTATCATTTTTATTCTGATACCTTAGATAAAAATAGCCTGGCATTATTAAAAATTGAAGATGAGCTAAGAACAGCCATTAAACAAAATCAATTGCTCTTGTTCTATCAGCCTCAAATTAGCATGGACACAGGTCAGTTATGTGGTCTGGAAGCTCTTATTCGTTGGGTACATCCGGAAAAAGGTTTAATTCCACCCAATACTTTTATTCCAGTTGCTGAGGCAACCGGAATAATTGAACAAATTGATCAATGGGTATTAAAAGCCGCCTGTAAGCAATTAGCAATATGGCAGAATAAAGATCTGACTATGGTGAAAACTGCTGTGAACTTATCGGGTAGACGATTTGAAAATCCTGAGCTAATTAATGATTTAATTTTACTACTAGATGAATACCAAATTAGTGGTGAACTTATTGAACTGGAAATCACGGAAAGAATGCTGGTAAAAGAACCGGATAAAGCCTTAAATATTATGAAAGACATTACAAAATTAGGTATTAGTTTATCTATTGATGACTTTGGCACGGGTTATTCTTCTTTATCCTATTTAAAACGCTTCCCAATTACTACCTTAAAAGTAGATAAATCATTTATTGATGGTATTCCCAATGATCCTCAGGATATAGCAATTACTCATGCAATTTTGAGTTTAGCTAAAAGCCTGGGCATAAAGGTGCTGGCAGAGGGTGTTGAATCTGAACAGCAGGCCATTCATCTAACCGAACAAAAATGTGATGAGATCCAGGGATATTATTTTTCAAAGCCTCTAACGGTTGAAGAAGTTGAACAAGAGTGGTTAGTTCCTAATCTGGTTAAGATTTAATTCTATACCCGTGACATTTGGAAATAAAAATTACTATGCAAATAACTCTTTTAGTACCGGATAAATGATTTCACCCGCTTGAACATTAACACCTTTTACCAGTTCTTCAGATAAATCATTAGGATTACTAGCTAACTTAATGACCCAGGGTAATAAACTTGCAGATAATGCTTCTGATGATGTGCGGGCAACCGAGCCGGGCATATTAGTAACACAAAAATGTGTAACCCCATACTTTACAAAAGTGGGCGCATCGAAAGTAGTTGGTGATGTTGTTTCAATACAGCCTCCCTGATCAACAGAAATATCGATAATAACTGTGCCTTCCTGCATTTCTTTGACCATTTCTTCAGAAACCAGGTGTGGTGTTTTATCGCCGGTAACCAAAACCGCTCCGATAATTAAATCAGCATCAATAATCTGTTCATGGATACTTTCTGAATATGGATAAAGCGCGGTGACATTAGCACCAAGTTTTCTCATTGATTCCATCTTTTCTCGGTTTGTATCAAAGGCAACAACATTAGCCCCCATACTTGCAGCAACTAACGCCGCATTGCCACCAGCAACACCAGCACCTAAAATAACTACCTTACCTCGTTCAGTGGCAGGTACGCCTCCTAATAAGATGCCTTTACCGCCCATTGGTTGATGTAATAAATGAGTACCAATTTGAACCGATAATCGTCCTGCAATATCACTCATTGGAGCCAGTAAAGGTAAACGACCATTAGCTTCTTGAACCGTTTCAAAAGCAATTGCAGTCAAACCGATATCCTGCAACCGGCGAGTTAATGTAGGCAGAGCCGCCAAATGTAAATAAGAAAAAATAGTATGTTTTTCTGTAAGTAAAGCCAGGTCTCCCGTAATTGGCTCTTTCACCTTGATAATTAATTCAGAATAAGCATATAAAGCTTCCGCATTTTCAACAATCTCTATACCATGTTTCTGATAAGCCCGGTCAGAAAAACCACTGCCAACTCCAGCACCAGATTGTACTCGTACCTGATGCCCATGGCGAACTAATTCAGATGCGGCAGCAGGTGTTAAGGCAACTCTTTTTTCTTGAGGTTTTGTTTCTGATGGTATCCCGATATTCATGATTATCCTCTTTAGAAAATACGTAACAAACCTGTAAGCAATTGACTATATAAGTTTTAAATTCCATTCGAATTTTTTACGCTGTGAGCAGTTCGAACTTATTGCTAAGAATATTAGCACTCCAGGTAGCACAATCTATTGGCTTCTAGCAGCCATATAGTCCTGCTCTGAAACTTTACTCCACTGCATAACATCTGTACGAAATTTTTGATAGGACTGATAAATTTCTTTTGAGATATCATCATGCTGGCCAACCTTATGAACCGCTTGCTCAGACAATTCTCTTAATTTCTTGACCACATCATCAGGGAATTTTAGCATTTGAACTTTATGTTCTGTCATTAAGGTTTTTAAGGCCGTATTATTTTTCGCTGTGTAATCAGCCAACATATCAGCATTAGCAACTCGACAAGCTGCACGTACAATATGTTGCAGATCTTTATCAAGTTCTTTAAAAGCATCTTTATTTATCATCGCTTCCATTGTAGAACCTGGCTCATGCCATCCCGGATGATAATAATATTTTGCTACTTTATGCAAACCAAAGGCTAGATCATTATAAGGCCCAACCCATTCAGTCGCATCAATTGCACCAGATTGCATCGAGGTATAAAGTTCACCTCCTGGCAATGTCACTGGCGTACCTCCGGCCATTTTCAGAACTTCTCCACCTAAGCCAGGCAGACGCATTTTTAAACCTTTGAGATCTTCAATGCTATTGATCTCTTTATTAAACCAACCACCCATTTGTACGCCGGTGTTACCAACAGGGTTAGGAACTAAATTAAAACGATCATAGAGTTTTTCCCATAATTTCAAACCGCCTCCATGGTATAACCAACCATTCATTTCCTGAGCAGTTAAACCAAAAGGTACAGAAGTATAAAATTGAGTTGCGGGGTGCTTTCCTTTCCAGTAATAAGCACCAGTATGTCCTATTTGAGCTGTGCCACGTGAAACCGCATCAAAAACTTCTAGTGCAGGTACTAATTGATTAGCGCCATAGACTTTGATTTTTAAACGCCCACCACTCATTTCATTAATGGTTTTTGCTAAGAATTCGGCACCAGTTCCTAAACCCGGAAAGTTTTTAGGCCATGAGGTGACCATTTTCCATTTAATCACCTTTTTAGCAGAAGCTGTGTTAGCTGTTAATAAAGAAGCAGAAGCAATACCGCCTGCCCCAATACCCTTAATAAAATCTCGTCTTTGCAATTTAAACACTCCTTTGTGTTTCAGGTGGCATCACATATTAATTAATTCTAATAGAAAAAATACTATCCACTTGTAATAATTAAGTCAATAATAAACTTGCCATTAGCAACGCATTAAGAAGTTTTTTAAATTATTTCGGTATTAGTTTTTAAGCATGCCAGCCAAGTTCTTGCGCACGTTTTTTTGCCAGTGTTGGAATATCTTCAGCTACAAATTGTTTATGAAGAATTTGTACCCCCAACATATGATTAATCACTGCATCCAGTTTATTTTGCGTTGCTGCGGTAATGGAAGGATCATCATGTGACTTAAATAATGCATCAACGCCCTCAACAGAAAGTAATCCGGCATCTTTTATTGCTGATTCACTTAGATAATTTGAAGACAGCTCGCGCATCGCATTCCATTTTTTCTTATCAGTATGCGCAGGTGGCGCCATAAAGGCAAATTTTTCACGCTTGTATAAAACCTCAGGCAATAAACCTTTCATGGCTTCCCGTAAAATATATTTTTCAGTTTTACCTTTAATACGCAAAGAAGGTGGTACTTTAGCGGCTAACTCAGCTAAATGATGATCCAAAAAGGCAGGACGTGCTTCCATGGAATTAGCCATATCGACTCTATCACCACCCCAGGTAAGTATTTGCCCTTCCAGCATGGTTTTAATCCAGACATATTGCGCCTTATCCAAAGGATGTCTGTTTTTGAGTCTATCACCATCCAATTGTGCTGCGATTGCTGCACCAGGATCATAGCCCTTTAATTGTGATAATAAATCCGTATTTAGAATGTCCGGCACTCTCGCTGCTGAAGCTAACCAGGGTTGCAAACAACTTGGAGTAAAGCCAATTTTACTCTCTAATGCGGCATTGTGAATTTCATCTTCAGCCAACATTGCCCCTTTAAATAGTTTGTTCTGCTCGGCTAGAAGTTTCTCCCATTCAGTTCGCTCTCCTTGTGAGAGATGATCAAGACCATGAAGAAACATATCGCGTCTAAAAGCAGGATAACCACCAAATAATTCGTCAGAACCTTCACCGGTTAATACCACTTTATAATTAACATTGCGAACATGACGACTCATTAAAAGCTTGGCAACGCCTAAAGTGTTATAGATGGTGCGTTCGGTATGCCATAAGGTTTCAACAAAATTATCATAAAGATGAGAGGCATCTAACATCATAATATCCTGATCGGCACCGGCACTTTGGGCCATTTCAGTGGCGATTTCTGATTCATCATAAGCTTTATTATCAAAGCCAATGGTGAATGCTTTTACCGGATTTTGCCTGGCTGCAGCCGCTAAGCCTATAATCGAACAGGAATCGATACCACCGGATAAATAACAGCCAACCGGAACATCTGCTTCTAATCTTAATTGCACCGCTTCCAGTAATTTTTCTCGAACCGCTTCAATCCATTCATTTTCATCGTATTCAAGGCTTCGCTCTGACGCTTCTGGAAAGGGCATATCCCAATATTTTTGCTCACTGATTTGTAACTGCCCATTAACCCGTTTAATATCCAGATAATGTCCCGGTTTTACCTGGTGAATGCCTTTAAATGCGGTACTCCCAGGAACAATCGTTTGCATTAATTGATGAAAGGTACCCTGTGGATCAAATTCACGTGGCACATCCGGGTGTGCAAATAATACTTTTAATTCAGAACCAAAAACTAATACGCCATTCACTTGTGTCCAATACAGTGGTTTTATGCCAAAACGATCCCTAACCAGCATTAATCTGTCCTGCTCTTTATCAAAAAGAGCAAAAGCAAATTCACCTCTTAAATGGGTTAGCATTTTATCCAGACCTGTTCGTGGATATAAATGCATAATCATTTCTGAATCACTTTTGGTTTGAAAGCGATCGCCTCTGGACGTTAAATCAGCACGAATGCGTTGATAGTCATAAAGCTCCCCATTTTTCGTTAACATCAGCTTACCATCTGTGGAAACAAACGGTTGACGACCTCTACTTTGATCTAAATCAACAATAGATAAGCGGGCATGTGCCAATCCAATGCCATCCATTCGCTGATAACCAAAACCATCGGGACCACGATGATATTGTATTGCTGCCATGGCAACTAAGGTTTCCGGGTCGACTGGATGCTGTCGATCTGCATACATAAATCCTGCTATACCACACATATGATTGGCCTCTTTTTTTAACTATAACTTTTAAGTATCGCCGACAATAAAGCCATGCGTATAAATACAGCCCCACGTGCCTGCGCGAAATACCAGTTAAATGGAGTATTATCAAGGCTGCGATCCAGCTCATCTCCTCTTGCCAGAGGATGTAAAATAATGGCGCCGGGCTTTAATGGAGATGTGCTATCCAGACGGTAGTTTGTACCGTGTTCTTCATAGGTATCAGAAACCCAGGCAATGGCATTAATATAAACAATATCTAATTCCGGCAATTCATTATCAAGGGTATCTGAGACTCGTAAATTCAAACCATTTTGCTCAAGTTCCTGCTGTTGCCCGTCACTAAAAATATCGGGGGCATCGGTAATAATCAACACTTCTTTAATGCCATCAGAAAATAAGCTTAAAAATAATAATAAGCTTCTTATGGTTCTCATTCTTCCTGGAACACCAATAATACCAATGCGAATCTTTTTATCCTCTGCAATATTATTTGCTATTGCCAACTCTGGATGCGCTTTTAAAATAGCATAGATATCCGCCATTGCCTGAGTGGGATGTTCATCGACACCATTACCTCCATTAACAATGGGGATCCGTAATGACTCCAGCATTTCATATACCGCTTTCTCATCGTTGTCACGTAATACAACCATATCGCCATAGTGATTTAACATCTCACCAATATCATAAAGTGACTCACCTTTTGCAATCCCGGTACTAGCCGGATCGGTAATCGACATAATATCGCCGCCTAAACGATGCCAGGCACTTTCAAAAGACAGGCGAGTTCGAGTGCTGGGCTCATAAAAAGCAGAGATAAGAATTTTACCGGTTAATGGGCGAGTAATTCGTTGTGGTTCTGTTTCAAATTTTGATGCCAAACGACTGATTTGAACTAATTGTTCACGGCTAAATTGACGTGCTGAAATCACCGGCCTATGGGCAAGATCAAGCAGAGGCACCAGATCTTCATCAACGGTTTCCATTAAAGATCGAGGAGACTCAAAACCCTGAACATCTAACGATTGCTCTTTTAAGGGTTGTTCTAATTGTTGTAATTTTTCATTTACCATAGATTTTTCCCCTTTTTATCTTTGATCCAGAAAATAATTAAAGCCACCGGTGCGATAGTCACAATAAGCGTACTTATAATTATCATTAAATTCAGCACATCCGGCGAAATAGTCATAGTCCTGCTCTGTCCTCTATCAGCGCTTAATTAATAGGCGCTTTATTAAGTTGTGACCAGTCAAAAGTTTTTGGCGCAAACCATGTAAACACTAAAACCAGACACATTGAAATGGCTGCAGATATTAAGGCTGCAACATAAAAGCCAATCATGTAGTAACTAGCCAGACCGATAATTGTTCCTGAAACCATTGCCAGTGTCGCACCGGTTGGGTTTGTTTTTTTCCAGTAAAGTCCTGCGGCAATTGGCCAAATCGTACTGGCTACAAAAGCACCGGTAAGATAAAGAAGCTCTGCCAAAGTGGTTAATCTGGGCAAACACAATAACCAGGTCAATAAGCCAATTGACAAGATCACCCATCGTGCCGCTTTACTTAATTGTTGTTCGTTTGCATTTGGAAATAAATGGCCTTTATAAATATCTGTTAATACTAAATCAGAAGTTGCAGCCAATAACGAATCCAGACTTGAGGCCAAAGCAGAAAAAACAATAATAAAGACTAATATCGCACCACCAAAGCCTAAGAGCTCGGCAGCTACCAGAGGCCCAACCATATCAGCGGCAGGCACGTTAATATTAAGTGCAGGAACAGAAAGCGCCAAAAACCCAGCCACAATGGGTACCGGTGCCCAGAATAAACCTGCTATTAAATAGGCTTTAAAACCAACCCCTTTGCGAAAAGCAAATGCACGACTCCACCAAACATTAGAATGAAAAATCTCACCAATGCCAAACAGTAAATTGTTAAATAAAAACATAATTGCAGCGGGAAATAAAAGGTTCAATAATTCCGGACGTTCCGCTAATACGGCTTCGTGCATGGTATCAACACCTATCTCAGTAATCGCCAAAACCGCTAAAATAACCAGACCGGTAAGAATTAAAATTGTTTGTATAAAATCGGTACCGATAACCGCACGTAATCCACCTAATAAGGTGTAACTAATGCAAACGCCTAAAATAACGGTCATACCCAGATGATAATCAATTCCGGTTAAAGCATTAATTAACACACCACCGGCCATACCAAGACTCACCAGCCAGCCAAAAGCATAGAACAAGGAAATAATTAAAAATACTCGCCAGGCTGTATTGCCATATCGTAGGCGTACAAAATCACCGCTGGTAAAACCATTTGGCATTAACTCTTTGATACGCTTTGCCAGAGGGGCAAATAAAATTAAACCAATTGAGCCCAGTGAATAGCCGACCATGCCCCAGACACCCATCTGAAAAGCCAATTGAGGCGCTGCCATTGTGGTATTACTGGTTACCCAGGTTGCCATTGCTGTCGCAGTTCCCAGAGCAAGACCGACACGTCTGCCAGCAAACATAAAACCATCTAAGCCTTGAGACTTCTTACCTAGCCACCAGCCAAGTGTAATCCACAAAATACTAAAGATAACCAGTATCAGCCAGCCTGTTTCAGGATTTAGGATGGCATCCTGATTCATAAAAACATGTCCTCAATTTCGGCAATTGCTTCATTGGTAGTCATCACACGAGCGTAGCGGTCTTTCATCGTTGTTATCGTGGCATTTTCCAGTTCCGGCGTAACCGTTGCTACCGCATCATCAATCAATGTGACATGAAAACCTAAATCACAGGCATCACGAATTGCTGTACTAACACATTCATTTGAATACACTCCGACTACAAACAAGCCGGTAATATTCATATTACGTAAAATGTATTCAAGGTTAGTCGAATTAAATACGCCCGAGGCAGTTTTGTTAACAATAATCTCATCGCCAATGGGGGCCACTTGCGGCATAAATTCCGCTTCCTTTGTGCCTGGTGCAGCATGAAGGCCTAATCGTTTATGACCGGGACCACGATCACGCCCATCCTGTGTTAAAGATTGAATTCGTGTGTGAATCACTTCCAGTCGATTCGATCTAAAAGTTTTTTGTAAATCATGAACATTAGGAAAAACCAGATTGTCCAAACGATCAAAATAATAATCCTGTGACTCTGGTGGCAATCCGGAGGATACTGCATCTGCAAAAACACCATACCCTCGAGCAGCATCCAGATATTGCATATCGATACACAACAAGGCCGTATTATGCTTTTCCAGAGATTGTATTTGTCCCGGTGCTTCAACAATATTATCTCTATAAGCTTGTTTTAGCGGATCAATGTCAATAAATTTATGTTTTTTGTCTGCACTCATGAATCTTTCCTATTTGGCCAGTTGATATAAACTATTAAGAAGTACATTGGCCCCTGAAGATATATCATCCCAACTGGTCCACTCTGCTGCAGAATGACTTCTGCCTGATTTGCTGGGAACAAAAATCATTCCTGCACGGGTAATTGCTGCCATCTTCTGACTATCGTGAGCAGCGCCACTTGGTAGAGAAAAATATTGATAGCCCATATTCTGTGCGGTTTCTGATATAGTTGCTTGAATATCATCATCACATGAAACCGGCTTTATATCGCTTGCCACGCTGAATTCAAACATTAGCTTGCGTCGTCTTGCCAGACTTGACAAGGTTAAGCGAAAAGCATCCGCTAATTCGTTTAAAATGGCTTCACTGGTATCTCTAAATTCCAGTGAAAATATGGCTTCTCCGGGTATAACATTCGCAGCACCCGGTAAAAGCTCTACTCGACCAACCGTTGCGACACTGATTTCTGAGCCATGCTCTTCAATAATACGATCAATTTGACTCACAAATTCGGCCATTCCTTGAAGTGCATCATTTCTCATATGCATCGGAGTTGTGCCCGCGTGATTAGCCACACCTTTTAAACTGATCTCCCAGCGCTGCAATCCACAGATCCCCTGTACCACACCAATAGGAACTTTTTTAGAATCTAAAATCGGACCTTGCTCAATATGCAGTTCAATAAAAGCTTTTATACTATTAGCAGGTCTCATCGCAGAAAGAGCATCCATTGCATTGAGGCCTTGTTTTTTCATGGCATCCATTAGGCTAGAGCCATCGAGGTTTTTAGCTGAATGAATCCATTCCGGGGTAATATCACCGGTTAATGCCTGTGAACCAAACATACCGTTAAAGCTACCTTCCTCATCACTAAAGGCAACTAATTCCATTGGAAAATTTAGATTAAGATTATTTTCTTTTATGACTCTAAGTGCTTCTAAACCACAAACGACACCTAAAGCCCCATCAAGATGTCCCGCGCCCGGAACGGTATCAATATGAGAGCCGGTCATAATACTAGACTGTTCATTATTCCAATTGAGACGACCATGCACATTAGCCGCACCATCCTGATAATGCTCTAAATTTGCTGATAGTATTTTTTCTTTTAACCACTTTCTAGCCTGCATATCGCCATCACTAAAAGCAGTTCTGTAAATACCTAAGTCTGCCGCTCGACCAATTTCAGAAAGCTCTTCAATATCAGCTTTTAATCTTTCAAAATTAATTTGTAAATTATTACTACTCAAAATCAGCCTCTTTATCGTGAGCTTTATTACCCAGGTAAATAACGGAAATAATTCCAAGAAATACGATCAAACCGATAAAGAAAAAACTGAATGCCCGAGTCAGTGGATGATGCTGTACTTGAATATTAAGGTTTTCTGTCCACTGTCCAAAACTACCATTACTATTTATCAAACGAGCTCGATAGCTGTATTGACCATTTGATAACCCCGTTAATACGGTTGAAGTATCGTGACCACGGTATATCGTTATATATTTTTCAGAAGTACGTGAGGATTTTTTTTGTAATTCAATTTGATAATTAGAAGGTATTTCCCAGGACAAACTTAATGTTCCATCCTGGCTGATTTGAGTAGAACTTGTTATAGAAAACTTGTCCTCAGCAAAAATCACCATAGGTAAAAAAACAATGGCATAAAAGAAACTGATAACAATTTTTGTTGATTTATTTATGCCCGAATGCATGAATTAGCTATTTTGGTGTCTTTAAATTATTTACTATGCTAACGAAATCGTAACCTTTTTTCAAGGTCACAAGATTGTCACAAAACTACAACTCTTAAGAACTACTGATACTTCAGCTGAAATAATAATGATAGCCTTATCTATTTTTGTTACAGCAAAACCCAATTAATCATTGATTTATAATCATAAAATATAGCTGTTGAAATTAGAAAATGAATACTGTAACTTGTCAAAGTTAAGTTAAAATAATTGTATAAATGAAGAGCATGAAAGAATTAAAAATGAATAAAATACTTGTTGCTGATTACAATAATAAAAAACATGCCAAAGACATTATCGATTTGCTGAATCAATATGCCCGTCATCCAATGGGTGGAGGTTCGGAGCTTATTCAATCTACAAAAGATAACTTGGTCACAAAATTAAAAAACTTTCCTGGCGCATTTTCCATTCTTGTCTATAATCGAGGACAAGCAATTGGGTTAGCAAACTGTTTTATGGGTTTTTCAACATTTCAAAGTAAACCCCTGATTAATATACATGACATTTATGTATTAGATAGCTATCAAGGAAAAAATATTGGCCAAGAGATTCTACAAGAGGTACAGAACATAGCTATTGAAAAACAATGTTGTAAAATTACTCTTGAGGTTCTTGAGGGTAATTTATTTGCACAAAAAGCGTATCAAAGCTTTGGATTCATATCCTATGAACTTAAACCAGAATTTGGCAAAGCCATATTTTTAGAAAAAAAACTTTGATGATATTAAAGTAATATTGCTCTATTATAACGTATCAATATTTAATTTTGAGAAATTTATTGTGACCACTTTATTTAAGAAATATAAGATGCAATCAAACAGTCTTAACAAGCAAGCAACTTTGTACTTATTACTTTTTGCGATCATACCGTTGCAAAATATCCACGCCGCGCCTTCCTGTGTCTATTGTGGAGAAGGAACAGAATATCCAAGCTGTTTTGAAATAGATTTTATTAAGAAAAAAGTTTCCAGTGTTTTACAAGGCTGTATTGACATTAATCGAGATAAAAAACTGGAAAGTGAAGTAGAAACTCAAACATCAGTCCGCAATGAGCGCCTGGAGATTAAATTAATGGAAGAGTTTTGTTCTGATCCGAGCAATAACCAGGGAACAGCCTGTACCAAGTTTCACTATAGTCGAATTGGTAAATCTGATGATGAATAATTATTGTAGATAACTTTTTAGCATTTTATTGATATTGTTAAATTCTTCATCTTCAACAACTAGAATACTATTGATATTGCTCATAACCATACTTAACTAACCTTAACCTGGGACAAGAAAACAGGCAAGATATTGATTTTATTAGCTTACACGTCTACATATCAATATCAAAACTGTTAAAAGTCTTTATTAATCCAGGTTTGCTACTTTTGCCAATAACCAACGACTGCCAGCCTGTTTAAAGTTGACCTGCACTCTGAGCTTATTGCCTGAACCTTCTGTATCGGTAATAACACCCTCTCCAAATTTTTTATGCTGTACTACTTTGCCGCAATAATATTCTTCATCTTGTTCAAGAATTTTTTTATTGGCTCGTTTAGCTGGAATAGAACTGGAGCGATTGCCATAGTCAGAATAACTTTGTCTGGAGGCTTGAGAATAGTTTGATTGAGAAAAACTGGAATTTGATTTGTTATAAGCAGGCGAGTATGTTGTTCTTACCTGTGTTAAAAATTGTTCAGGAATTTCTTTAATAAATTGCGATGGACGACAATATTCCATACGGCCATGGATATTACGTGTATCAGCGAAGCTAAGATAAAGCTGTTTCATTGCCCGGGTAATACCTACATAACAAAGTCTTCGTTCTTCTTCTAATTTATCGTCTAGTTCTGCTGACATACGGTGAGGAAATAATCCCTGCTCCATTCCGGCTAAAAACACATATTGGAATTCCAGACCTTTAGCACTATGCAAAGTCATTAATTGCACACAATCATCCCATTCTTCCGCCTGTTTCTCACTTGACTCAAGTACCGCATGACCCAAAAAATCAGCCAAAACATGAATTTGCTCTGCCGGCTTTAGACCATCATCTTCTACTTTTTCACTTTCTAACTTTTCACTTTCTAACTTTTCACTTTCAAAAAGGTCTTCATTCAAAAGCTCGGGAAACTCATCATTAAACTGTTTGATAGCATTGAATAATTCATCCAGGTTTTCAATTCTGGAACGTGCTTTTTCATTTTTTTCTTTTTCGTAATAGGCTTTTAACCCTGTCGTCTGGTATACCTCTTCTAACAATTCATGTAGTTTGATCTCTTTAAGCTGATGAGAAAAATGATCAATCATATGCAGGAAATCTACAATCGATTGAGCAACTTTCGGGCTAAACATTTTTTCTTGCAAAGTATTAATGGCTGCAAACCAGAGACTCTGCTGAGTTTCTTTAGCAAAAAGTCTTAACTTCTCAATTGTTTTTTGTCCAATACCTCTTGCAGGAAGATTAATCACCCGCTCAAATGCTGCATCATCATCTCGTGCATAGATCAAGCGTAAATAGGCCAAAGCATCGCGAATTTCTGCACGATCAAAAAATCGTAAGCCACCATAAACCCGATAAGGTATAGCTGATTGCACTAATTTTTCTTCAATAACTCGAGATTGTGCATTAGAACGATATAAAACGGCAATATCTTCCCGCTTACTACCTTCTTCAATTAATGTTGTTATTTTATTAACGATATAGTCTGCTTCATCATATCCGCTATATGCCTGATAAACTAAAATTGATTCACCTTTTCCGGAGTCTGTCCATAAAGTCTTACCCAAACGTTCATTATTATGGCCTATGACCGCATTAGCAGCTGAAAGTATAGTACCTGTTGAGCGATAGTTTTGCTCCAGACGAATCGTTGTTGCCGGTTTAAAGTCTCGAGCGAATTGTTGAATATGTTCAATTTTTGCACCACGCCAACCATAAATTGACTGATCATCATCACCTACAACCATCACGTCTGCGGTCTCTTTCTCCGGCTGATTAACACCCGATAAAACATTAATCCAGGCATATTGTATGGTATTGGTATCCTGAAATTCATCAACCAGTAAATAGCGAAATCTTTGTTGATAATGCGCTAACAAATGCGGGTGATTGAGCCAAATTTCATGTGCGCGTAATAATAATTCTGCGAAATCGACTAAACCGCTACGACGACATATTTGTTCATATTCGGTATAAATAGCCTGATGATGTTTCTGATTGACTGCATAGAGTGTCTCAATATTATTTGATCGCTGACCATTATCCTTACTATGATTAATAAAAGACTGCACATCATTGACCGGGTATTCTTTTTCATCAATACCCATCTCTTTCATAATACGTTTTAATAAGCGTTTTTGGTCATCGCTATCTATCACCTGAAAATTTTCTGGCAGACCTATTTCATGCCAATGGGTTCTTAATAAACGATGAGCTAATCCATGAAATGTACCGACCCACATGCCTCGAACTGGCATATTTAAGATCCGCTCAATGCGTTGGGACATTTCCTTAGCTGCTTTATTAGTAAAAGTTACCGCCAAAATAGCATAGGGAGAAACCTGTTTTTCCTGAATTAACCAGGCAATACGGTGCACTAATACTCTGGTTTTACCACTACCAGCACCGGCTAGCACCAGAATATTTTTGTCGTTACTTTCAACCGCTTGCTGCTGAGGCGGGTTAAGTCCAAAAAGCAAAGGATGTGTCATGTTTTATAAAATCTCTAAAACATTTTCCAGTGGACGAGCAATAGCCATTTTGGTATCACCATTTTTTTCCACAACAACAATCGGCCGTTCAATTAATTTTGGATGTTCAGCCATCGACTTAATTAAATCCTGATCAGATAAATCTTTACTGGCTAATTGATTGTCTTTATATTCCTGTTCACCTTTGCGAATTAAATCACGAGGCCTCATTGATAAACCTTGTAATAGATTACTTATTTGAGATTCATTCGGTGGCGTTTTTAAATATTCAACAATTTCTGGCTCAATGCCTTTATCTTTTAATGCCTGCAAAGCTGCACGAGATTTTGAACAACGCGGGTTGTGATAAATAGTCACTTTAGACATTGGTTTCTCCTTTCTGGTCTTATTTTATAATATTTTACTCCTTCCCCCATGCAGGGGGAAGGCTGGCATGCATTGGGATGGATTTTCAAGCTTACTGGCAAATAAAAAGATAATAACTTAAGTTCTTTGTCTGTTTTTCACGATAACATTGCCAATTTTCAGGCAATTTACCTATATCTAATTGAACTTCTGATTCAATATAAATTATGGTATTTGTCTGTATTAAAGATGAATTATCCAAACTAAGACAAATTGGCACTAATAACGCTTGATTAAACGGCGGATCTAAAAATACAATATCATAAGCTTGAGACTTAACTGTTTGCTGTTTAATAAACTCTTGTGCAGATTGTAAAAAAACATTTGCATGCTGGCAATTAAACTTTGCCAGATTGTCTCTAATTAACTGAGCACTTGTGGAGTTAATTTCAACAATATCAACCTGTTTTGCCCCTCTTGATAGCGCTTCAAAAGAGAGCGCGCCACTACCACTAAATAAGTCTAAACAGTTGGCCTGGTTAATATCTGCCTGTAACCAGTTAAACAAAGTTTCTCTAACACGATCCAAGGTAGGCCTTAATCCTTTTTCTGAAGCAAATTTAACCTTACGTCCTCGCCACTCCCCTCCAATAATTCTTATGGTATTATCCTGAGATTTAAAATGTTTTCTGATTTTCTTTTTATTTAAATGCATAGCCAATGAGTCAATGGATGTCAGTGATAATTTTTTGAGGTTGCTGATACTGAGCAGAACAATATAATATTGATAAGCCTGTTTTTCAATCACAATATTTTTGTAATTATTTTTTTACATAATTTAATTTATTTCGAAAAAAAAATGATAAGATAAGATTATGACAATAATCCAACAAAATGACTTTATTCAAAGTATTGCCGACGCTTTGCAATTTATTTCTTACTATCATTCGATAGATTTTATCCAGGCGATGGGGCATGCCTATAAAAATGAACAATCAGAATCTGCTAAAGACGCGATTGCGCAAATTCTGTATAACTCTCGATTATGTGCCGAAGGACGACGACCGATATGTCAGGACACAGGGATTGCTGTTGTCTTTGTTGAAGTAGGCATGGAAGTTCAGTGGCACGATGGTGGAGGAGCAAGTACCTTAGGCCTCGATGATATGATAAATATTGGTGTCCGTCGTGCCTATACCCTGCCGGAAAACAAATTAAGAGCATCTGTTCTCATTGATCCTGCGGGTCAGCGCCAGAATACCAAAGATAACACACCGGCTATTATCCACTACAAAGTAGTTCCCGGCGATAAGGTCTCAGTCAAAATTGCAGCCAAAGGTGGCGGTTCAGAAAATAAGGCAAAGTTTGCTACCTTATTGCCCAGTGATAATATTGCAGACTGGGTTGTCAATCAGGTCAAATCAATGGGAGCCGGTTGGTGTCCTCCAGGTATTTTAGGTATTGGCATTGGAGGTACACCAGAAAAATCCATGTTATTGGCCAAAGAATCTTTGTTGTCTCCGGTTACAATGCCTGACTTATTATTAAAAGAAAAAGATAATCAGGAAATCTCTGGAATAGAAAAATTAAGAGTAGACATTTATCGTAAAGTGAATGCGCTTGGAATTGGTGCTCAAGGCCTTGGCGGCATGACCACTGTTTTGGATGTTAATATCCTTGATTATCCTACTCATGCAGCCTCACTCCCTGTTTCTGTCATTCCCAATTGTGTGGCAACACGACATACTCATTTTGTGCTGGATGGAACTGGTCCAGCAGAGTTTATCCCACCTGCTTTAAGTGACTGGCCCAATATTACCTGGCAAGCAAATGATTTATCTAAATCCATTAACCTTGATCAACTTTCCAAAGAAGAAATACAAAGCTGGAAACCTGGTGATCGATTATTGCTTAACGGCAAAATTTTAACTGCACGAGATGCCGCACATAAAAAAATTAGCAGCTTTTTAGAAAATGGCCAGGCTTTACCCGACGGATTAAGCTTTGAAAATAAATTTGTCTATTATGTTGGTCCTGTTGATCCCATCAATGACGAAATTGTAGGTCCTGCTGGTCCAACGACGGCAACACGTATGGATAAATATACTAAAATGATGCTGGAAAAATCTGGCATTGCAGGCATGATTGGTAAGGCAGAACGAGGTGATGACACAATCGGACTTATTAAAGCGCATCAATCTGTTTATTTAATTGCCGTTGGTGGTGCTGCATTTTTAATTTCCAAATCTATTAAAGAAGCCAAAGTTGTTGCTTTTGAAGAACTTGGTATGGAGGCCGTTTATGAGTTTACAGTTAAAGATATGCCTGTTACGGTAGCAGTTGACAGCGAAGGGGAGTCCATTCATAAGACGGGACCGGCGCTGTGGCAGAATATGAGTATGGCAAAATCAACAAATTGATTAGAGCGAAATCCGGGACAAGTATTGAAAAAACTGGGACAGTTATGTCAAAAAATAAGTGAATTAACCGGCAAACTTGTTTCCTGGCTTAGTTTATTGATTGTTTTAACAACTTTTACGATTGTCATTTTAAGATATTTTTTCAACACCGGTTCAATCGCTATGCAAGAATCAACTTCTTATATGTATAGCCTGCTTTTTTTAATTGGAATTGCCTATACACTAAAACATGATGAGCATGTACGCGTCGATATTTTTTATCAAAATTTCTCAGGCAAAATCAAAGCTGTGATTGAAATCCTGGGCACGCTAATATTATTACTGCCCATGGTTATTTTTATTTTTTATATCAGCTGGGATTATGTAATCCAATCCTGGCAAATGATGGAAGATTCACCCGATGCTGGTGGTCTACCCTATGTTTACTTATTAAAATCCAGCCTACTAGTTTTTTGTGTTTTGCTTATTATCGAAGCAATCGCAAAAATATTACTCAATACCGATAAATTAATCAATCCTGGCAAACAGGAGTAATGAGTGGAAGCACTGATGCCATTATTACTATTTATCAGCGTTTGCATTATTTTATTAGCAGGCTTTCCGGTTGCTTTTAGTTTAGGTGGGACAGCAATTATCTTTGCCTTTATTGGTCTACAATTAGACACATTTGATCCCGATTTCTTAGCAGCTTTACCAAACCGTTTATATGGTTTAATGACTAATCAGACGCTTCTCGCAGTACCTTTATTTATTTTTATGGGGATCTTATTAGAGAAGTCTAAAATAGCTGAAGATTTAATTGGCGCCATGGCCGATTTGTTTGGAGAACTAAAAAGCGGCCTGGGTATCTCCGTTGTTTTAGTCGGTATGCTATTGGCAGCTAGCACCGGCATCGTTGGTGCAACCGTTGTAACCATGGGACTTTTGTCTTTACCAATTATGTTACAAAGAGGCTATGACCCATCCATCGCTTGCGGGACTATCTGTGCTTCAGGTACCTTAGGGCAAATCATTCCACCCTCTATTATTCTCATTTTACTCGGTGAAGTGATTTCATCAGCCTATCAACAGGCGCAGTTGGAGATGGGTATTTTTTCACCGGAAAGTCTTTCTGTAGGCGATTTATTTGTTGGCGCCATTGTTCCCGGACTTTTATTAGTTCTGTTTTACATCCTGTATTTAGGTTTACGATCTTTTTGTCAGCCTGATAAATTCTCGAAGTCAAATAAGAAAAACCTGGGTAAACCATCTAAATTTATACTAATTAAAGCACTATTACCGCCACTATTACTTATTTTTATTGTTTTAGGTTCAATCATAATGGGG
>JADGAU010000003.1 GCA_015231865.1 Gammaproteobacteria bacterium
TTCACTATTGCGAATTATGATCCTATTGTTAACTAATAGGATATGAACTCGATTTATTTTGGCGTTTTTTGAATGTAACTACAGTCTGAAATCTCTTTGTGTTTAGGTTAACTATGAAAATCGAAGTATCAGAGTTTGATCTTAAGTTCCGTTGGGGAATACTGGTAACCGCGTTTTTTTGCGGCATCCTTCAACTTTTTTTTACACAGAGCCTCATTAATGCTGCGTTTATTATTTGTATGGCGGGAGTGGTGGGATATTACACGAACTTCCTAGCCATCAGAATGTTATTTCAACCAAAACAAGGTAAAGTATTGGGATGGGAAGGCCTGGTTCCTAAAAACAAACCTCAAATTGCAGAAAGCCTCGCAGATAACGTTCAAAATCGTCTGTTGTCTCCTGAAATCATTCTTGACTATATCCATGAACAGCATCTCCTCGAAGTTGGGACTCAAAAAGTAATCAACTGGGTGGATAAGCTGATTGAAGATGAAAGTATTCGAAGCAAAATGACTTCAAAAATAACAGATCTGTTAAGTGAAAAAGGGGCCTCTTTGCTGGAAGAAGTATTTAATTTTTCTGATGAGATGATCATCAACATGGCCCAAAACCCTGAAGAAATCACAAAACATTGGACCGTATTCCGTATACAAATTGTGGATTATATTAAAACCCAGGAAAATCGTCAACATGTGGCAGACTTAATCAAAACGGTGATTGAAAAAGAAATCCCTAAAATTGTTGCATTATGAGGATCTTTATCATCTACCTCTGTATCAATCGCACAATAATCAGCACTAATAATTTCATTTACTAAAATACTTAAAGTTTTAATATCTTTTACAGATTGAAACTGAATTACAAAAAGTAAAAGGAACCGATGGTCAAACAATCATTTTAAACTTTCGTGACCCTACTTATAGTTCAGTCGACGGCGGCTATCATCCAGTAGAAATTATGATTAATGAACAAGGCATTATCCTGCTGATATTCTTTGACCCAACGTCCTAACATATTGGCATTTACATCCAGGCTTCTGGCTGCTTCAGCTCGGCTATAGCCTTGCTCTAATACTAAATTAATTGCATCGTGTTGAATTCAGGTGAATGTTGTTTTCGTTTTCCCATTTTTCTCTCCAGTTAAGTAAAATCATACTTAACTGGGTTGTACAAATCCATTAGACCACATCAATATGATTATCCTTCCAAATTGGAATTTCCAAGTTGTTTTTAATAGCATGTTTTACAACTTTAACAGCAGCATTATTAACGGCCCTGATAGCTGTTTCCTTATAAAACTGTTTTTCATCCATTTATCTGAGTAATTTTTTTTTACCCGGTAATTGCAAAATCAAGAGAGGCAATAATATCATCTCTAAGGTGCTGAATGGTTCCAACAGGTTTCTTTAAATGCTTAGAAGGCATTGATGCCAGTTGGGGTGTTAGTAAGATGTATTTTTGATCATCGAACTCAATTTCTAAGGTCAGCTTAGACATATATTCTCCCCTGAACATGGACATAATACCAAGCGGAATCACAATTCGTGTGGCAATGTCAGAAATAACCGGATTTTGTATATCGACTACATAAGGGTAGTGTTTTCTGGTTGTTTTGCTTGGGTTTTGGAAGACATCAAACTGAGCCATTAAAACTCCCTATATTCATCACCAAAGCATCCATGTTCATCAACAAAATCATTATAGGCTTTGATCGCCTTTTTATTTTCTTCTTGCCATTTATTTCCTTCAGCCTCAGATAACATTGATGTTAATGCTTTTTCCAAGGTAGCAGAAAGGTTAATGTTTAGTGCTTTAGATTTCATTAGTAGATCACTGTTTACACTGAGATTAGTGGCCTTTTTAGGAGCCTTAACATCGTATAAAGTTTGCATTTCAAGTACCTCTTTGTTTTATATAATTATGCGCATTTTTATACGCATTGTAAAGAAGGCTATTTTGTAATCTGTTCCAGCATTTGATCATAAATGGAAATGCCTGCAACCTTTTCATTCAGATGATCACTTTTATCATAGTGCTTATAATCAATACCGGTCAATCCGTGGTTTTGGATTAGGTTTCTAGCTTCCCTGTTAACTCCGGCATCAATCATTATATTTTTACAGGTACGTCTGATGTCCCTTAATGAAAAAGGGGCAATGTCAAATTGCTGATAATATTTAGTTATTGCCTTTTGCAGTGTTTCTACCCGTATAGGTACATTACCGTTGGTCGTAAACGGATACTGAAAGTCATGCGTCGATAATTGATTAAGTATATCCAGTGCCCTTTCAGTTAGTGGTGTTAAATATTCAAGAATCCAGCCTATCCCGGCTAAAGCCACCGCCGATAACTGGACTCACTTTGACTTGTTATCACAAATCATTGAACTGGGAACAGGGAGCCACTATTATTACCACCAACCGTGCCTATAAGGACTGGCCTGAAATCTTTAATAATGACAGTACGCTCACATCTGCCTTGCTTGATAGACTGATCCATCATGCTCAAACGGTCATTATTGAAGGCAAAAGTTATCGGATGAAGGAGAAATTTGAACCTTAATAGTTAACTGGTTTATATCACTCCTGGATCATAAATTTAGGGGTGATCGCTCTTTAACAATTTCAATTCGCCATATATTTATATAATCGCGGCGCCGCTCTCACCCTAATAACGAAGAAGCCTCAAAAATCAATCTTTCTGGTAGAATTGCAGACGTATCGATTGGGCAACGTGTTAGAGTTGCACCAGATTTGGATATTTTTATATATCCAAGAATTATAACAGTATGTGGGAATAATGATTCACCCGAATTATTAAAAAATGTTAAGACTGATGTTCTTGTCCATGAAGCGACTTATACAGATAAAGTATTACTGAAGGTGGGAACTCAGGTACAACATAGTTCAGCTAAGAAAGTTGCAGAATTTTCTGAGTCAATCGGATTAAAGAATCTGGTTCTTACCCATTTTAGTGCTCGTTATACCTATGAAAATATTAGCGATATATCGGATGAAGCTAAGCTTTACTACACTGGTAAACTTTTTCTTGCTAATGACTTTGATATTTACCATTTAGATAAACAACATAATCTGAAGAAATTGGAATAATTATGCAGGATCGATATTCTGGTGATGTTGGAGGTTTTATCAAGTTTAGCCTATTACTTGTGAATACCGATACCATCAGTGGAGTCCCAGTACCAGATATTATTTTGAGTTAAGTGAGTACCTCCTATCCACTTATCCAAGATATTAATATCAGTCCAATCAAGTTGACCTGATAACACGTCATTACCTGCCTGAGTTATGGACAGCTCTTGATCTGGCTTAGTTGGTAAAGTTAATTCTTTTCCTTTAGCTATAGCAAGGAGAGGTGGTGAAGAATTTAAGAAAGAATAAAGGATATGCCAGAAACTTGAATCTCCCATAAACATGCTTTCTTCTAATTGTTGATTCTTACCAAATACTTTACCAGGATGCTTTTCACCTTTAGATATGATGGTGAGTGCTTGCTGTTCAGTTCTAGATAGACCATTTTTTTGACTTGGGAATTCTTGAATCATACGAATAACACCACTTTTAAGGAATTCTAAAGCACTGGTATCTATGTCTAATAATTTAGACCAACTTTCTGGTGTACTCTCTCTAAATGCTGACCATGCCTGATGAGCAAGCTTTAGATGTATATCAGTTACTTGGGTCTCGTATTTAAACAGCAATGGGAATTCATCTGGTTGTAACATACCCAGATATTGGTCTGTACAGATTAATGATAATTCAGTTAAACCTAAATCTTTTTCATAGAAAAAGTCTAAGATTTGTAAAATCTGGAGTTGATCATACAAATCATGTTCAAACCACAAAATGAGCTTATCAAAGTTTTTATAGGATTTAATAACATCATCCCTTTCAGAGAAAGAAGTTTGTATATCAGCAATTTCTCCCCATCCATTGTCAGAAATATACTTTGCTCGAATTTCTGACAGTTCTTCAAGAGATAAATTAGCTGGAACAGATCCTTCATGTAGAACATCACGCCAAGGCAGATACCCTCCAGAAATACCTGCTTTCTCCATTAATGCAACAGTACTGTCACCATTTGTGATATTAAGAATTTTACTCACAACGAATCCAACTCAATGGCTTGTTGTATATAGATTTCGACTTTCTTGTTACTAATATCCTGAATAGTTTGTAACTTAATATGTCTACGATATTTACCCTTACCCTCAAGTACAGAGTCGTTATCGTTCAGTTGGGCTCCCTGACTGAACTCTATGGATATATGCTTCTTATATGTGAAGATACCTCCAATCAAATCCTTATCATTAGAATAAACTATTCCACCGTATTTAATAGACTCAGATGATTCTGGTAATGATGATAGAAACAACTTCCGTGCCTCAAGAACTATTTGGTAAAACTCTTCAGATACTGTTCGGATATCATTTATATAATTTTCTATTTCTGGATTCATTGGTTCACTTCTCCTTTCAGATATTGCAGCCTTAGAGGCTCATCAAACTTTTCTATCGCATAACGCAGCATCGATATTTTTTAACTACTTTACGGGTATCAGGGACTTTAATACCTAAAAATTTATCACTTTCTCCATAATCACCTTTACCCGTTTTAAAGAATCGCATATAGTCAGGGATTTTGTCTGGGTTAGCGAATGAATGTAGGAGCTGACGAGCTTCTGATAGAACTTCTGTAATGGTATTCATGGGATTATATTATCAGATCTTAGTGCTACTCTTGCCCTCTTATCGACTAAATTAAATATTTGATCAATTTTGTTTTTCTGTTTAGAAGGCTTGTGCCCCTTAATCTTGATAATCTCACATTCAAGATTTTGTGTTATTGCGTAGAACTCCTGATATAGCAAATGATTCTTAATCAATTTCCCTTTTTTAGAAAGATAATTATGATCTTCAAGGTGAGATTGTCGTGATGGTAATCGAACAATATTCTGAGAGTCAGTATAGATAATGACTTTCTGACCTAAGTGATCAATTGTTTTCAATGCAAATAACAAAATTTGAAGTTCTAATCGGGTTGATGAGGTATTTTCAAACTGCTGTACTTTTACTTGAGATTTTAATTTATCAATGGCTAAGTCAACATCGGTTACTATTAAATAAGCACCATAACCCGTGCCTGACCGTGGATTTACACTACCATCAGTAAAAAAACTTAATCTATTAGTCATTCAGTAATTCAGGTCTAATCACCCAGTTAATTTACCACATTTGTAACCTAAAGCTTCACCAACTAATACAATTCTATTACCTGACAAGTTAAACATATGATTCAGGTACTGTCGTAGATTATGGGTTAAATTGTACTGTCGATACGGGTTATAAATCGTTTCAGTATGCTGTTGTTTTCTTAGATTGGTTAAAAACTTATCGATTTCTTTCGTCATGGCTAAATACGGTATACTTATTGTCACAATTTAAAGTCTATATATCTTATCTTAGGTCTATTATTATGCAAGCAACAGCTGAACTTCAATGTATTCCGCTTGGTCAAGGTGTTTCTGTCAGAGATGAAGTCAAACAGGTTATCGATATCCTCTCTAAATACGATTTGCTGATAGAAACTCATGCATCAGGTACCAATATTGAAGGTGAACTGGAAACGATTCTTGAGGCAACAACAAAAGTTCACGAATTACTGCATCAATCTGGTGTTATTCGGATAGTCAGCTACGCCCAAAGTAAGTGCCCTTGGGGCATCTGAAACTGGAAACCCGAACAGATAAAACCCCGACATTAGCAGGTAAAAAACTCTAATCTTCTATTAATTTATCAAGAATTGCAGTAGCATCATCGACAAACTTTGAACAGTGGGTTTCATGAAGATCCTTTTCTCTAGCGATTTTTCTGCCTTCATCAGTTCCGATATCACAACCTAATAAACCTTTACAGTTTGTACATCCATGTCTTTGTTCAAACTCTTCAGTAAATTCTCGTACTTTTTCATAGGCAAGTTCTTTTTTCTCTTTATCAGCTGGAGATGATGAACCAAATTCCAAGCCTAAGACTAAATAGGCACCTGTTAGTGCTCCACAGGTTTTCGCTTGTCTACCCATACCGCCACCAAAGCCAGTCGCTAATCTACAGGCTGTTGCTACATCAAGATTATATTTTTCAGCATATTTTGCAATTATTGACTGCGAGCAGTTTAAGCCGTTGTTAAATTGTTCACTGGCAGGTTTAGAGTCAGACATTGTTGTTCCTGATAATATATAAAATAGTTACAAATGATTTAAATTATATTCTGTCATAATATAGCGAATATCACTATTGGATTAATATTATGGATTACATAAGAAGATATGATGACACGATGACATTTTCAACAGATGAAAGATGTTTTATCAATGAATTATTAAATACTAAAGACGATGAAAATTGTTCCATAGCTAAAGCAATTGTCGATATTGGCGTGTCAACTCAGCTTCATGCTGTGAAAGATACGATTGAACGCTATGTTATCATCCAAGGTCAGGGTGATGTTGAAATAAATCACCAGCAAGCTACCCATGTAAGTTATCTTGATGTCGTTATGATACCAGCAGGTCAAGCTCAGAAAATTACCAATACAGGTACTGAAGCATTGGTGATTTTATGTATCTGTACGCCTCGATTTAAACAGGAAAATTACATTAATCTGGAAATTAATGAAGAATATACCCCTGTATCCTGTCAAGTGCATAGTGAACTTGAATTGGCAGTTATGCATCAGGAAAAGCTAAATGTACAAATTTCGGATACAGAAAACATTTTTGGATTGGCAACTGATATTGTGACTAAAGACAAATGTGAATACCTTAAGATTAAAGACACTACTAATGAAATCCATACGATTCGCTTAGATAAAATATCCAGATTTAACATCATCAAATAATATGTTTAAGAAGAGGCTAGTTTGTCAGCAATGTAAAAAAGACATCAGCAGTGATTATTTACAAGCTCTTGGAGGTTATTGGCATCCTGAGTGTTTTACCTGTACTGCTTGTAATAAGCCCTTTAAAAATAACCAGTTTGTCCTGCATAATAAGAAACCTTATCACAAAAATTGTTATCAACAGCAATATAGTCCTCGTTGCAATGTTTGTGATAAAGCGATGGAAGGCAAATACATCAAAGACTTATGGGGACATCAGTATTGTGCAGACCATAAGAAGAAACTGCCTACCTGTAGTAGCTGTCATCGATTAATTAGTCCAAAAATAACTGGAGGCGGACATAAGCTTAAAGATGGACGTGTAATTTGTTCAATGTGCCAACCAACTGCTATTTCTGCTAATGATCAGATTGACCGTTGTATGTCACAAGTTCAGAAATTTCTAACTCAATTCAAATTATCTCTAACCTGTGAACAGTATAAGATTGAATTAGTGAGTCAGAAACACTTAAAGAAACTAACCAAACATTGGTCTGTAAATAAGGGTCATACAAAGACTTCTGCTGAAGGTTTAACGCAAACTAATGTTATCACTCAGGGGAAAAAAGAAGTTAGTAGAGAGGTTAAAAAGGTGCTTATACTTTATGGATTACCTAGAGAACATTTTACCTCGGTATTAGCTCACGAAATGTTCCATGTCTGGTTATTTGTTAATCGATTCCCTAAATTGCCTTTGAAAGTAGAAGAAGGTCTCTGTACTTTAATTGAGTTTCTCTATTTATCTTCTCAAAGAACCGACACTGCGAATATGAGAATGAAACAGATCCAACTAAACAAAGATAAAATATATGGTACTGGTTTCAGGACAGCTTACAAGTTTTATCGCAGTAGCTCACTCGGTACATTACTTAATTACGTTAAAAACAATGGGAAATTTCCTAATGTCTTATCGACACAGTTTTGGTGATAGAATGTAAAGAATATTTTTTTAACTATGGGGTATCAATATGTCAAATAATATACACGGGACATGGAGAATTGTCGAAATGGAAGTCTGGGATCAAGATTATGTTGATGTGGTTTAGGGATCTCTTTACCCAGTTTCAAGTCCTTTATATTCAAAACCAGATAAATTGATAAAGCTTTCATCGATTGAGTAAATTTCAACGTCAGGAGTGAAGTGACTTAAAGTTCTCATGACTCGTTGACTCATATCACCATATAGCTGATAGTTAGATGAGTAGATATGTACTATATTCTTTTTAAGAAAGGGCATGATCTGATAGACAGGGGCAGCCATTTTAATCCCCAAAGCCTTAGCTTCATTGGAACGAGAAATAATACAAACATCATTGTTTGATAGAACAACAACAGGGACATGCTCCAGCTTAGGATTAAATACCCGCTCAGCACTACAGTAAAAATTATTACAATCAACCAGACCTATCATACATTAATCTTAATGGCATTATGATTAATGTACAATATTCAAAAGTAGTTAATATTTTATTATTCTAGGGAAACGGTTGTGGATTTTCATTAATTCACCTTCAGGTTCTACTGTGACGACATAGAGTTTTTGTTCTTCTCCTAGACGGGCATACAGTCCTTGTATAAAGCAATTGGGGTCAAGGTCGAACCAGTGTGATTTCTTAGTATTGTCTTTCTCCATAAAGGAATCGACAATGATTTTACAGGGGGTAGGGTTGGTATACTCCCATTTTCCAGATTTTATTGACTCAAGCCTAGCCCAGCCACCAAGAGGTAAACGACCCGCTTGAGATTCACGTCTACCCCAGTCATAAAGTTCAATCGTTCCATCTTTTAATAATACTGGCAGTTGAGCTTTAGGATTCGGAAAATAAACTGTTACTTTATTTCTATTGACAGTATAGGTAGCTCCGCCACACATAATTAATCAGATATCAGTTTATCAGTGTGAGAAAGACATTTTTCTATTTCATTTTCATCAATTGAATTATCATCTTTGGCAATAATCTTGATATTAATGTCTGATTTTGAATCTGATATTTGAATTGAATCAACTTTATTGTATTCATCCGAAGGACATGAGCAGTTGCCAGATTGACATGCCTGTACTTGTTTAATTAATTCAGACTTCTTATTTCCGATATCAGTAATATTAATACTGATATCAGATTTCTTCTTTTGTATCGAATATTTCATTTTATTCTGTCTTAGTTTTATATGATAGTTTATCGCTAATCAATCCGAAGAATTTATCTTCGTTCTGATGATGACTACCCACAAGGGGCACCGAGGTAAAATACCAGCCTAAATGTTCACCACAACTCTGGCAAAGTGATAATTTCCATGCATAACCACTAAACCAAGTGTTCTCAGTTGTTGGCTTTCCTAGCAATAAACACCCAGGTGCTTTTGAAAAACATTTAAACACAAAAGTAAAACCATTGGGATTACACTGGATATGTTCATGATGTCCTTCAACAGAGAGTGCAAATTCTGACCTAGTAATATATAAACCGCATTTTTTACAATAGATAAACTGTTTCTTCTCAGAATTAATGGTTTCTATTTGTAGTTCTTCTACTGTGTCAATTACTGTCATAACCTATACTATAGCCTATAAAGTTTTTTTAAATAACAGTAACTGATATTTTATTTGGATATACGATGAGCGATCAACTGGGAATGCCTCCCTTAAAGGGAGCCTCAATCATGTAGAGTTTTCAAAATAAAGCTTGTTGATTTGGAACAACTATCCTAACAGAGGGGGGATACCCTCGACAGGCTGGAAATCTCCTTTAGCGGGTATTCGACGTTTAAGAAACAGTTACATTACTTATCCTGTAATAGGCAATACAAGAAACAATTTAGGGTAAATTCTTAATTTATCCGATTTTAGGAAAACAGACGTTCTCATACTAACGCTGAAATTCAGTACCAGAGACTTGTTATATTTTTTAATGATGAATAGCCTCAATAATGGCTTTAGGATTATGTTGAACGACCTTTAGTAAAACTTTAGCAGGACCTCTGGGTGAACGAAGGCCTTGCTCCCAGTGACGTAAAGTTCCTAGAGATATCCCAAATGTTGCACAAAATTTTTGTTGGCTCATTCCCGTTTGTTCACGGATAGCCTTAACATTTATATCTTCAGATTGATGCTCAATAACCCCAGATTTTTGACCTTGGGCATGTAAAAGTGCATTTTCAAGTCCTTCTGATATTTCAGTGAATGCTTTGCTCATTGTTCTGTCTCCAAAATGCTACTAGCTTTTTAATAATCTTTGATAATAACGTTTTTTCTTCGTTTGAAATATTTGATTTTTCATTTTTACCAAAGAGAGTTAGTAAATATAATGGCATCATTTCGCTATGGTAATAATAAATAATTCGAACACCACCGCTTTTACCTTTTGAAACAGTTGACCATCTTAGTTTTCTAATTCCGCCAGTTCCTTGAATTAAATCCCCTGAATCAGGGTGTTCAGACAAATAATCAATTAAGTCTTCTTTCTCCTCAATAGAAAGTAACTTCTTTGCTTTCTTTTGAAAAGGTTCAGTTTCAGCAATAGTGATCATGCTTAAATTCTATACTCCATTGGAGTAATTATCAATACTTACTTACCTGTGCAAATATTAATTTAGAAATATAACGTTTTGGCTAAGCTCGATTTTTTTGAGAGCGCCAGCGAACAAAAAAATTCAGCTTGAGCCTTTTTTTGGGCAATTTGATAATGAATTAAAACTTACAGTTCATCACCTGAAATCGGTGCACGATCTGGTACTTTGTCAAGTATGGCGCTAAACTCAGATTTTTTTGCTTTTTTTGCTCTTTGAGATAAATAATTTTCTGTTGTAATTGCAGATATTTTTTCTGATACCGCAGATGAAATAAACTGGTTTATCGAAACCCCTTCTTCTGTAGCGATTTCCTTAATATGCCGATGTATTGAATTGGGCAACCTAAGACTTAAAGCACTCATGATAATGTCTCCAATAATTTTTTTGGTGAAACAACCTTAATTCCAAATTTATCAGCACCTACAAAGTCCTTGAGATTATGCGTGATAATCATTCTTGTTTTTGATGCAACAGCAACTTCAAGTACATGATCATCTTTAGGATCTTTAAGGTATGGCCTCCATAAAAAGTATATTTTTTGAAAATATCCAAAACTACAAAGGTTATTTAAAATAATATCTATCTCTTCATTTGTTAATATTAATTCTTCTTGTTTTCGCTTCAAAATATCTTCATATTCAAATAGTAAGGTAGTTGATATTATTGGTTTTATTTTACCTTTTTCAATAAGTCTAAGTATTTTGAAAGAAGCACCCTTTGAAGAATATAGACCAGAGAAGAGTATATTTGTATCTAAAACGATAGTTGTACTATTCATAAGCAAATAATACTGAATATAGTATCATGAGTCAAATACACTTCTTTTGTTTGCCCAACGCTTTGGCTAAGTTGATTTTTATGAGCGCAAGCGAACAAAAATTCAGCTTGAGCCTATTGTTATAAGATGCTTAATAAAGTTTAAACTATACTTAGCTTACAACCCAAAGCCTCAACTACTTTATTGATAGTTTCAAAACGAGGATTGCCATCGTCGGCAAGAGATTTGTACAGACTGGCACGAGTAACACCAGCTTGTTTAGCTATCTCACTCATTCCTTTGGCACGAGAAGCAATGTTTAATGCATGTATAAAATCACTAGGTGTACCTTCTCTGGCTGTTTCGGCCAAAAACTCTTTAATATCCTCATCAGTTTCTAAAAGCTCAGCAATATCCAGTTTCCGTGTTTTCATAGTTTTATCCTAAATTTCATCCAATATATTGTTAGCACGTTTAATATCTTTGTTTTGAGTTGATTTATCACCACCATTTAACATCAAAACCACTGTTTCACCCTTAACTGTATAATAAATTCTATAACCTGGGCCAAAGAAAAATCGTAACTAATAAACATTATGTTCACTTGTGTCTGCCCAATCACCAAAGTTACCATTTTCAATTCTTGCGAAACGAGAAGCAAAACGTACTTTGGTTTTTCTATCTTTAATAGAGTCAAACCATTTATCAAATTCAGGTGTAGTTTTAATAACGTAGTTCATATTTAAATGTATCCCATAAGATACATAAAATCAAGAAATACTTGAGGCTAATATTAGTCTAGTGAACAATAAGTTGAATGAATATGTTGAAAACACCTGTGGTTGGTGCAACTTATAACGCCAGCCTAATCTGCGCTCATGAAGCGGATCGTAATGGGCGTCAGATTGAAGCTTTTGTTATGTGAGATCTAGGTACAAAGTTAACTTCAATATCATAACCTATAGCATGTGCATATTCTTCTATTGTTGATAATTTAGGTGAAGTAGAAGAATTAACATTTTCAAGTCTGGAAATATTGCTTTTTTGAGTATGAAGAATATCTGCAAGCTGTTCTTGTGTGAAGCCAGCCTTTTGCCGTAAAGAAATAAGTTTTTTCCTTAATTTATATGCTGGTGCTAATGCTTCGTATTCTTCTTTTACACCAGACTTGTCTAGTGCTTTTTTCTTAAAGTCTAAAAATTTTGGTCTACTCATTTCTTAAAACCTCTTTCATTCGTTTTTTAGCTAGATCCAAATCCTTTTTTGGTGTTTTTGGAGTCTTCTTGATAAATGAATGTAGTATTACAATTTCTTTTCCGGCAACAGTGCAATACAAAGAGCGCCCAACTCCTTCTTTGCCCTTTGCTCGGATTTCATATAGACCAGAACCCAATGAACCAACATATGGTTTACCTAGATTTGGTCCAAGATTTTCTATCATTTCCATGATATGTAATAAATTTGCCAAAATTCCTGGTGGGAAATTTAATGTCTGGGTTTCAATCTTGCTATTATAAAAAAGTAATTTTCCAATTCATATATTAGTTATCATAGTTGATAACTTTTCTTTTGGCAAATTTTCATCACATAACTTTTTGCTAAGTTGATTTTTATGAGCGCAAGCGAATAAAAATTCAACTTGAGCTGATTGTTATAAGACGATTTACCAAAAAAGTAAATACAATTTTAAAAACGATAACTCACCTTGAAACCCATCAAGTTGTATTGTTACCATCCTGGTGATGCTTGAACAGGACGACCAAATTGATCCATTCCTGTTCCAAGACCATATGCATTTTTCTTAACATTTCCAAATGCTCTTTGTCCATCATTTGTTCTCCATGTAAAGGGACGTCCTGTTGCATCAGAGTGTCGTCCTATTCCATAGGCATTAGAATTAGTTGGGCCAAGCAAACCATTCCCCAATAATCCAGAACTTGATGTATGTGCATTATTAGCGTTATTTGAAGAAATATATGAAGATTGCTTGTTAATCTGTATTGAAGGATAAATAGAATCTTCTTTTATAGTATTTTCAGTAAGAAATTTTTTACCATACTCTGTTATGTGACGGTGAGGTACTCCTAATTGATAGGATACCGATGAAATATGATAAAGCAATAATGGTACTGTCTTTGTTTCTGCTGAATTCTGAGCAGTTAAAGTATATTTCGCGTCTATAAATTCGTCAGAAGCATTTCCAATAATGTTAAATTTAACAATTCCAGCATCACCGGTAACCTTAGGATCGTAAGCCACATTCCCTTCTATTGAAAGCAGTTTATTGACGTAAGTTCCCGAAAAATAATCTTTCATAAGGAGTTTGGTTGAAATGTTTTCTGTATAAAATATCCCTTCAACTTTATCAAAGTATTTATTCAAATCAAGAATAACACGGACATGAGTATTATTTTCTTTGAAAATTATAACTCCTAGCCACCTTTCTTGAGATATACCAATGCCATACTTGCTACTTAGCCTTTGCTGGACTAAAGATTTTACTGTTGTACAGCTTACTAAAACAGTACTAATAATAATTATAATAATTAATCTCATTAATATAGTCTTTCTTAAAATTTGATTTTACCATTTAGATAATACAACACTAGAACTACAGAAGTCCGATTGAATTAGTCTTATTATTGGACGTAAGTTTTCCAATATGAATGAGCTTACATCCATTAATAATATTTTCTAAGATAATAATACAATTAAAATTTCATAACAAGTTGCACAAACTAGATACAAATTAAAGACGTTTTTTATTGACGAAGTCTTGAGAAGGAAAAGTTCCTTATTATTACAAATATACTCTGCTTTCGTTCATGCAGATTTTAAGATTTAATGCTTAATTATCAGATTATTTCTACATAAAATTCAGATTAAGCTGATGTATTCATAGGCGGACATTTTGTAATATTTAGTCAATTGTCCAATAAGTCAGCATTCTTCCATCTTTTATAGGTTAATAGTATGAAAAAATTCAAATCAAAATTTTTATTATCTGTGCAGGAAGCAATCAGAGTCAGGCATTACAGTTATCGAACGGAGCAAACGTATCTTGGATGGATTAAACGGTACATTTTATTTCATAATAAGCAACATCCAAAAATGATAAAGAGAAAGTTTATATCCTGTAAAAATGCATAGGAAATAAGGTAAGTTAAGCTTGAAAACAAACACGGGACATAGTCCGATACTGGATATAGTCAAGTCTATGTCCTGAAGTACATAGATTGGAAAGTACGGTTAGATATCTTGGTGTTGGAATCGAAGATGCCCTGGAAGTGGCTGAATAAACAGAAGCTTAGTTATCTAATTAAAATGCTTATTCTGGATGATTTGATTCATTGATAGAAGCATCCTTTTTTTTATGGAGTGACAGTTTTATGGAATGACAGTCATGACAGAAAAGATTATCATCAATAAATACATTACGATCTTTTTCTGGTGCTTTCAGCTGTCGGACAAGAATTCTAATATTATCGATTTTTCGAATAGCCTATCAAGCTCTTATAGTCCTTATTTGCCGTTTAAACTTTTTAAATGAGGTGCAGGCCTACCTAAATGGAAGCCCTGTCCCATGTCTATGTGCAAATCTTGTAAAACCGAAACGATAGCTTCGTTTTCTACAAACTCAGCCACTGTAACAATACCCAGTGCACGGGCCATATCAGACATAGATTTAACAAATACTCGATCAAAATCATCATCCACTAAACTGCGAATAAAGCTGCCATCAAGTTTCACAATATCAATATGCAAGTGTTTCAAATAATGAAAGGAAGAGAATCCAATACCAAAATCATCTAGGGCAATAGCACAGCCCAATTCGTGTAAATTCTCAGTAAAAGTTATGGCCTGCTCTATGTTTTCAACTGCTGCTGTTTCAGTCACCTCAAAAACAATATTGGATGGATCGGCATCAAATTCTTTAAAGCAAGAGCGGATCCAGTCAAGAATTTTCAGGCTTCCAAAATGACGTCCCGACAGGTTTATCGTAAACTTGTTTGATAAGCCTTCTTGTATAAACTGGCTTTGTGCCATAATAGCATTGCGTATCACCCAATGATCAATCTCAGCAATCAAGCCAAAACGTTCTGCAATATCAATAAACACCCCAGGAGAAATTAAACTGCCATCTTTCTCCTTCATCCTGAGTAAAACCTCATAATGAGATATCTGCATATTGCCTAAGTTGTAAATCGGTTGATAATGCAACTCAAATTGATCATTAGCCAATGCATCACGAATTTTTTGCTCCCAATGTAATTTTGATTGCATATCACTAAGACTTTCATCACCCGTTTCATAAATATGATAACGGTTTCGTCCTAAATCCTTAGCACGGTACATTGCCGCATCTGCCATGGCCAGCAGTTCATTCGGTGAGTCTCCATCATCAGGAAAAATAACAACACCGATACTTGCCGAAATACCAGGGCATCCACCGAGCTTAGCATTTGTTGTTGCTAAATGTTTTAGTAAGTGTGTCGCTGCCGTAGCTGCCTGCTCTATTGTGGTATTAGGTAGGATTACACCAAATTCATCACCACCCAGACGACCTAAAATATCAACCTTACGCAAGCCCTTGACTAATCTTTGAGCAACCAGACAAAGATATTCATCTCCTGTCTGATGCCCCAATGTATCATTAATATACTTAAATTGATCTAAATCGATAAACATCAATGCTGCCGACTGTTTAAAACGTTCAGCATAATCCAATGAACGTTCCAGCTCCAGTTGAAAACGATGACGGTTGAAGAGTCCCGTTAGAGAATCATGTTCAGCCAGGAAAATAATACGTTCTTCGTTTTTCTTTTGTTCTGAGATATCAAGTATCAAACCGCGGCAAAGAACGCGTTCATTTTGACGTACCACGGTACTGATATTCCTTACCCAAACTGTACTACCATCACTACGAAACATACGCACATCGTGACAAAAAGAATCCTGCCGTTCATGATTATCCTCAACCAGGGCTATCATGCGGCGAAAATCATCAGGATGGGTGTGCTGTTGAAAAAAACCGGGCTTCAGCCATTCATCTTGGGAAAAACCTAAAAGTGACTCCGCTTCACGACTCACATATTGAATCGAACAATACTGCAGATCTGCCTCTATAATGGTGGCATCCACTCCATCAATCAAAGTCTGTAAATGTTGCGTTTTACGTTCGAGCGCTATGTGCTCTTTTTTTAGTTCGGCCTGTGTGAAAGATAAATTTCGGGCAAGCTTATTAAAGCCTCGAGCTAAATCACCAATTTCATCCGTACTATTAATGTCAATACGATGATTCAGTTCTCCTCTAGCTAAAGCAGCAGCTCCTTCTTCGAGTTTGCGTAAATGCCGTGTAACGACCATTGCTAACAAAAAGGTCACAGTAATTGACAGAATGATCTCAATAAAGGCTATTGATGTATTTTGAAAACGGGTAGCAGCAATAAGTTTCTCAATTTCCTCAAGTGAAACACCAATCTTTACTTTACCTAATGCTTGTCCAGCCAAAACAATAGATGCTTCTGAATCATAGATGCCATCATTTTTTGCTTGTTCGAAATTAAAATCCACCTTTTTTGATTTCGGTACATTACCACTCTTAGCCAATAGTTTTTTATCGTTATCGTAAACACCAACATAAACAAATGTGTCTTTATGCAGTAATGATAAAACATCTAGTAATACAGCACGGTCTGTTGCTGCTAATCCGGGAGCAAGGTTATTGGCCAGAAGCTTGGCATTCTGATCTACCTGATATGCCATACGCTGTGCGTGACTAGAGCTGATTAAGCGCACACTATTCCAGACCAGTATAGACAGCATGACAATTTCGATTAATACCACCCCGAATATTAAGCGACTCGATAGACGAATTTTCATGCGAAAAATTGGTATTCTGCTGGCAGTATTGGAATCATTGTGTTGACTTAAACTTAGCCTTAATTATTTTTTTGGTACATAAGGACGCAACATCTCATAGTCGATGGCATCCACAATTCGAAAACCTTTTGAGCCAATATGTGTTAATAATGAACGACCTGATTCATGGTCATTTAAAGCCAGTAGTGCTTTCTGAATTGATACATCCAAAGAAGCTGGTTGATCAGCAGCAACCATAATAGGCATATTAGGGAAGGTAATTCCCCGATCCAGAATCTTAATGGGCTTACCCTGGCTGATCATTTTGTCAGCGACGTTAATCGTTGTAATGACAGCATCAACATTACCCATTTGAATAGCCTCAACTGCTGCATTATGAGTTTTAAAAACAGTGAAGCTCGGCATATCTTCAGCTGTAATGCCATAGTCAATCAAACGCTGTTTGCCCAAACGGGTCGTCAGTGCTTTTGCAAAGCCAGTCCCCACTTTTTTACCTCGAAGCGCCCCCAGGGTCTTCCAGTTCTTATCTTTATGAATAAGCACAAGTTGCTGGCCTGAATTCTTATGGGTTGCGATGATACGATATTTTTTTTGATCGACTGCCCGTAACCCAAAGTGGGGCGCAGTGATAGCAATATCATAGCGACGTTCGCTAGTACGTTTAACAAATGTTGGAAAATCCTTGGCGGTTTCAAGCCTAATAGTTTGGCCAAGCTGTTCTTCCAGATAGTCTTTCAAAGGACCATATTTCTTATACAATTCGACAGTGCTGTATAGTGGAAAAAAACCCATAACCAATTTTTTTTCTGCAGCCAAAGTTTCAGCATGCACACAATTAAGTGAAAAGCTTAACCCTGCCACAAACAACACAATAATAGATCTGAATTTATTTAGTCTCATGCTAATATCCTAAAATATATATAGTATTTATATCCAATAATAGGAAACTTTAAGATATTATGCAAATATGAATTGAATAAGAAATTAAAGATCTCTTAAAACTAAACCATTCAAATTTTTTTGAAAAATATTTTCCTCCTAAATAATCATCATCTACACAAATCCAATTTTTTTCATAAAATTTGACTCTGAGTTATTTATAAGATATTGCCTTTATATTGAATTAGAAAATCAAGAGCCAGGGTTATAAGTCCAGGTCATTCCATTTACCCAAAGTTCATCCAACACTGCCTTCATTGCTTGTCCATTCACAGAACTATTAAGCATGGTGGTCATCGCTTCAGATGTTGAAGGAAACTCTGTACCCGATGATGCTACGTCAGAATCATGTCCCCTCATTTCACGATAGATACTAACTACGTTCATTATAAACTCAATAGCAGCACAATATGGCGTTGCACAAGTTCCTGTAATATGCTGGCCTGTATTATTTGTTGTATTTTCTCCATGATAATACCAATTATTAGAGCTAGTCATTGCTTCAAAAGCCAGCTTTGTTAATGTGCTTTGCTCCCAATTACAGCCTTCTGATGAATTCTCTTTACAGCCATCCAGACTATCCCCCCAAACTGTTGGGTATGCTTTGGCATAACCGTATGAATGAATCATATGCATAGCTTCTTCTACCAACATGTGTTTTTCATAAAGGTTTTCACTATAACCTGTACTACTACCATAATCGTCCACTAACCAGGAATTTTTAACGCCCATATCTTTTCCCACATAAGGGAGCAACTCTTCAACAATTGGACCTTCATTGGTTTCATTAGCAGCACTTTGCATGTTCAACCAAGCACCATTGGCGCCTGATTTTAAGTTCTGTACAACAGCAGGGTCATCAACAACACCATCCTGATTATTATCCAATAGCTCAGCAAGTATATCGGCCAAAGATTGCGTCATTGCCGTTATATCCTGACCTCTAACAAGGGTTTCATTACTGTTAGCAATTAAAATACCAGCAACCATAGAACATTTTTTATAATTATATTTATTTAAAATCGATACCGCATTAGTACCAATATCAGAACTCAATGTAGAGCAGTCAACCACTTGCGGTTTGCTGATTGCATTAGATGTACTGTCAGTGCTTCCATTACCGCCACCGGTACTTGTACTATCATCGTTAACTATTGTTCTGGTTTTTGTTATGGAAGTTACACCTGCAGGGAAACTAATGCCTTGGGGATTACTCAAAATTAAACTAAATGTTTCGTCAGGTTCACTTTTAGTATCTCCAATTATCTCAACAGCGATAGTGGTACTGATTGAATTAGGCTCTATTATTGCTGTACCTCTGGTTTCGGTATAATCGTTATCGGCAATGGTAGCTGTGCCATCCTTAGTCTCAAAATCAACGGAAACCTCTGTTGTTAAAGGACGACTTAATTGTAAAAGAAAATAGTTGGTGTGATTAGTATCACCTTCATTTGGAGAACTGATTACTTCAGATGATGTAGTTGGTTGTGCATTTATATTCTGTGCTGAAGCAGCTAAGAATAACAGCATTGTGATGACCTTAAACATTTTTGTTCCCTATATTGATTTTCTTTTTTATTTTATTGCCGATTTTTAGAAAGTCTATATTAATAGAATCTAAACATCAATTTTAATGTATTACGAGTCTAACTTTAATCGCTATCTTGTAACCTAAAAGCGGCATTTAAAACTACTGTGAATGCCTAACACACTAAATTTAAATGGTTTTTGAAGTGTGGTTGCTATGGTCACATCTGTGATATGTCAGTTGAAGAAATCAAGCGTCAAATACAAGTCAATAGCTCAAAGCAAAGCCTATGACTGAAACGGTCATTGAACAGACGATTCATCATTAAATCAGCAATATAGTTTTTTCATACATAATTCTGGCGTTAATATAAACCAGAGAAATATTGTTCAACCTGGGTATATTTTTAGTTGTTGTAAAACCATCCTGTTATCATTGAGGACGGACTCGTTTAACATTTTCTTGCCAGTAGGCACGTGCATGTTTTTGCATTGGATTGTCGATCTTTAAACCAAGCTTATGAGCCTCATTAAAGAAAGGTTTTCGGTATAAAGCTGTAATTTCATTATTAAAGGCATACAGTATGTTATTGCCACCTTTAACAACCAGCGAACAAACTTGGTTGTTAAACACGCTTTTCAGGCGCTCGTAACTTAGATGAAAAGCAAAAGAGTCAGTTTCCCATTGATTTATAACCAGTATACCTTGTGCGCTTAGATGCTCTTTACACTGCTGATAGAAAGTATCATCATTTTGCACCGCACTCACTGAATCCGATAAATAAAGATCAGAAAAAATAAGATCATATTGCTGCTCATCTTTATACAGATATGAGATGGCATCGTCACAATAATAATGAGTATTGGATGACTTGGGTAACATAAAATAATCCCATGCAACATTCAGTACTGCTTGGCGGTATTCTACGGCATGAATGTCCATTGAGGGAAAAAGAAAGTGTAAGGTTCTAAGTAAAGCACCGCCACCCAGACCTAGAATTAGAGAGGAGTCTAATTTATCCACTAATAAAACAGACAACAACATTGCTTGTGTGTAATTATGCTGGAGTTGATGGGGAGATTGTATATTTAATCGGCTTTGTTCAATTTGGTTGCCAAAAGTAAGAATTCGTTGCAACTCCTGTTCATAGACATAGATGTCTCCAAGAGAATCACGGGATTTATCAATGCAATTATCGAGAACAGTTTTCGTACCAGGTTTTACTAATTGAATAAAACGCTCCCAATAGTTAATTTTTGGGATAATTGTCATTAGTTAAAATCGCTTCGTATAGGCATGACAATATGGAGTGCCGTTTTTCTTTACATAGTAATCCTGATGGTACTTTTCTGCTACCCAGAAAGTTTTTACAGGTCTTACTGTTGTTGCTACTTCATAGTTATTTTTTTTGAGTAAAGAAATTAACTTATGAAGGATCTTTTTCTCTTTCTCATGATTATAAAAAGCGACTGATAAATACTGCTCACCAATATCCGGGCCTTGTCCATCAACTTGAGTGGGATCATGGATCTCAAAAAACAGTCTTGCTAACGTCTCATAGTCAACTTCTTTGGCGTTATATTCAACTGCTACGACTTCAATATGACCTGTATTTTTATAACTGACATCATGATAGCTTGGATACTCTTTATTACCGCCCATATATCCTGAAACGGCATCAATAACACCTTTTTGCTTTTCAAAATAATATTCGACGCCCCAAAAACATCCACCAGCAAAATAGGCAACAACAGTATCTTCTTTGTTTTTTTCAGTAGCAAGGCTATGGTTGTTGATAATCAGAAACATAAAGGAAAGAGCTAAACTAAGTAGTGGTTTCATTTTAATATTTGTCCTTTCAGGTATTATTGTCTTATTCATAGTCAAAAAATTTATATTTTTAAGGTGCTAACCATAATCTGAATTTTAGTCCGATAGAGAACTCCTTGTACTCTTCCGCTAATAATGCATTGATAGCTAATCATGATAACTTTCTTTCTTTAGTTGCAATTGAATAAGGTAATAAATAGCTGCCCCTACTAGTCCAGAGTATAAACAGAACTGATGTAACTGATTGATGGTAATCATGTTATGTAAATAATTATTTGCTATCCAGGGATAAAAAGGTTCAATATCATAATGCATAATACTATCTAAAAAGACATGGCTGAAAGTTCCTATAAAAGCACTAACAAAAACTACCCACCACTTTATGCTGATAGGATTATCTTTTTTCGCTATACCAAGAATAATTAATCCATATTCAGATAAATGTTTTCCAGTTAATGCTGATACGATTGTCAATAACAATGCACCAAGATAAGTATGGGTAAATCCATGTAGATGCCCTTCACCAGTTAACATAACAATTAACGGCTGAATATCCATAATAATCTGTGCCCATCCGAAGACCATTAAGCTAAAACTACTCTGTAGTATAGATTTAATTAGTATCCCTGGACCCATATGTATTGGTGTAAATGGCATAGTGTTAATTAAAATTTTCTTCTAGTCCTATTTTCCAGGATCCCATAAACATTTCTATTGACTCAATGAATTCAGGCTCATGTTCGATACGGTTAATTGTTCCATGGATCACAACTTTATTAGGGGCAGGTTCATAGCCTGTTGTTATTGTCCATGCTAAAGCATTAGGACAATTAGGTAATGAGAATCTGACTCCTCCATTTATAACTTGCCTGTGAACAGAAAATTGTCCCCAGATACAATAAATATCAGCATTATTTTTGTCTGTAACACTAAGAACTTTATCAATGTCAGAGCAATATTGAGTCAACTTATCTACTGTCAATTGCTGCAGTTCTTCAGCAGTCGTTTTGATATCAACAATTGTAAAAAATTCCACGTAGGTACTCTCTATAATTAATTCAGAAGTTCAGGTCTAACCATTTAACGAATAGACCATTTAATCTTATCATCTCGCTCTAGACATACAACAGTACGAGGCTGAAATGACCTTTTTTAGTTAAAGGACGTTCTAGAACAATTTCTTTATTGGTTGCTTCACCATGTTGTACTAGATACAATTTCATTACATTATCCATAAATTATAAATTGTTAGTAATATAAGAGATTATAATTACAATTTAAATAATGTTGAGTCTATCATCAGAAATATGCAAATACATTTAGTTGAAAAAAGTAAGCTGACCCGACCGCTATATGATTTTTTTGACAGCGTCTCAGAGAGACTATGTACTAAAATTTTTAATAAACTTCAGTCTTATGTCGAACATGGGAATGTTTATAAATGTAATAGTCTAAAAACTTTAAATTCCAGAATATGGAAATATAAAGGGACTATCTACAAGCTTAGAGTGGATAATGACAAAGAATCAGCACGGGTACTTTTTTCTAAATCAAATGACGGTGATTTAATCATTATTCATGCCTTTATCAAGTCAACAAGAAAAACGCCTAAAAAAGAAGCTTATCAAGCTGTTGGAATTTATCAAACCTTAGAGAGTATTGACAAAGTGCTCTGGGAAACTTGTATTAATATGGGAAAGAGGTAGTGTCATCTATACTCTAATCTTAGATAGACTGACTTGGGAAAGACACTTCCAGTACAACACATTCTTCTTCAGCTATAAAATGACCATGAACTTCTCCAGGTGGTCTGCTGGCGTAATCTCCTTGTTCCAGCCATTGATCAAAAGCTGCATCATACAAACGCCCTGTAACAATAAAAACTTCTTCTGGATAGGTGTGACTAGTTGTACCAAATGCTTTCGTGTCAGCTCCTTTTTTAAAACGTGTTAACCGAGTATAGTCGCCAGTTTCTTCATCCATTGCTAATGTTAGAAACTCGATAAGACCATCTGAATCTTCAAGGATTTCCCATTTATCCTCATTTTCAGACTTCAATGCATTAAAATAAGTAATTGTACTTTTAGACATAGAGTAGCCCCGATAATCGTTTAGGAAGTTTTATTTTTAATCTTTTCTTTGTCCATCCATGAGCTTTATCATGTTTCAATGTTACATTAAAGTTGCCTTAGATGAACTCATTAATAAATCTGAGGATATCGAACATGGTAAAATGCTATATGCTCTTGTCGATTTTCATTTACCTTCTTTAGGGGCGATACCAGAGGTAAAGATGAAAGTATCATTGATATTTCCTCATTAGACGGTTTCTTTGAGCGCTTTAGTCAGTGTTCCAGTTATCTGTGCACCATCCAGATATAATTGCATTTAAAGAATTGCATCAAGCATTTCATTTACTCACTGAAAATGTATTGTTCATTGTCACAATAACAATCCTGGTGAAGCAAAGCAATTACAAGAAAACCTGCATCAAGTATCTGAGTTATTAATCATTAAGCTTAAAGAAATGTCGGGCGTTTAACAGCTTCTCTAAACTAAGGTATTTTTTAACTTATTGCTTTTTTAAGAGCATCCGCCATGGCATTATTGACCATATTATTATCTGCCCTATTGTTATAACTGGATGGTGCTGTGTTTTTTATCTGTCCAGTCGGTTTTTTATACGATCGATTAGTCGATGTTTTATCTTTACTTTTTAGCTGTCCGCTTCCAGTCCTGGATCCTTCCGCTTCAAGACGCATAGTTAATGCGATTCTTTTGCGTGCTATATCAATTTCTGTCACTTTAACTTTAACAATATCACCTGTTTTAACTACCGAACGGGGATCCTTAACAAATTTATTCGCTAATTGCGAAATATGGACCAAACCATCCTGATGCACACCAATATCCACAAAGGCTCCAAAATCTGTGACATTGGTAATGGTTCCTTCCAGGATCATGTCGGCTTCTAAGTCACTTATTTTTTCTACACCTTCTTTAAAGCTGGCTGTTTTAAATTGTGGCCGTGGATCTCTGCCTGGCTTTTTAAGTTCGTCCAGGATGTCATTAACAGTGTACAGCCCAAAATCTTGATTGCTATAGTTTTTAGGATTTAATTGTTCAATAACAGCGACATTGCCTAGAATAGATTGAATATCGGTATTATTGTCTTCTAATATCTTTTTAACTAAAGGATACGATTCCGGATGAACACCTGAGTTATCCAAAGGATTATCACCATTTCGTATTCTTAAAAATCCGGCACATTGTTTATAAGCCTTATCCCCCAGGCGGGGGATCTTTTTTAGCTCTTTGCGATTATTAAAAACGCCATTTTCTTCACGATAGGCGACAATATTTGCAGCTACGCTGGAAGATAAACCGGCAACATTTTTTAATAATGATGGTGAAGCGGTATTTAAATCGACACCAACTGCATTTACACAATCTTCAACAACATTATCGAGACTTTTAACAAGCTTAACCTGGTTCACATCATGCTGATATTGCCCAACGCCAATCGCTTTGGGATCAATTTTAACCAGTTCAGCCAATGGATCTTGTAATCGTCGGGCAATGGAAACTGCACCTCGTAAAGACACATCCATAGCCGGAAATTCTTGGGCTGCCAGTTCTGATGCAGAATAAACAGATGCACCGGCTTCTGATACGATGACTTTTGTTAAACCGGGCTTAGACACTCGTTTAATTAAATCACCGGCTAATTTATCAGTTTCTCTGGAAGCCGTTCCATTGCCAATACTAATTAAGTTGACATCATAGCGAAGAACCAGTTTTTCTAGTATGGATAAGGATTGTTCCCATTGATTTTTAGGTGCATGAGGGTAAATCGTGGCACTATCCAGATGTTTACCCGTTTCATCAACGACAATTACTTTAACTCCGGTTCTTAAACCCGGATCCAATCCGATGGTAACTTTATGCCCGGCAGGAGCAGCCATTAATAAATCTTTTAAATTAGCAGCAAATACATCAATAGCCGAGGTTTCTGCACTTTCTCTTAGCTTTGATTTGGCATCTAAATCCAGACTGTTTTTCAATTTACTTCGCCAGGCCCAGCGAACTGTGTCTAATAACCAGTCGTTTGCTTTATCAACTGATGTGCTGCTGGTACTGATATGTAAATAATTTGCTATGCGTATTTCAATATCATCAAGTTCGGAATAACTTTTCTTTACCGGCTTGCTTTGCTGGTCAATAGTCGTTTGTATTTGTAAGGATAGTACGCCTTCTTTAGCCCCTCTGAATAATGCCAGAGCGCGATGTGAGGGAATATCTTTAAGTTTTTCACTATAGTCAAAATAATCTGAAAACTTTTGTCCTTGTTTTTCTTTTTCAGTGATGACGCTGGAAACAAGAAAAGCATTTTCTTGAATATAGTCTCTTAACATGGCTAAGAGTTCAGCATTTTCTGAATATTGTTCCATTAGAATAAATTTAGCCCCTGCTAATGCGGCATCGACATCCGCCACCAGTTTTTCGGCTTCCAGCTTTACATCCGTGCTAATGTATTTTTGAGCTTCCTGCTTGGGATCAAGCTGATGATTTTGAAATAAATCATCAGCCAGGTTTTGTAAACCCGCTTCACGCGCAATTTGAGCTTTAGTGCGACGTTTAACCATAAAAGGCTTATATAAATCCTCTAAACGAACCTTTGATTCCGCTTCCAGGATTTTTTGTTTTAATTCGTCGGTTAATTTGCCCTGTTCTGAGATGGTATTAAGTATGCTGTCACGGCGTTCATTTAATTCTCTTAAATAGTTAAGCCGTTCGTGTAAATAACGCATTTGCGTATCATCTAAATTACCGGTAACTTCTTTACGGTAACGAGAAATGAAGGGGACGGTATCACCTTGATCAAGCAGGTTGATGGCAGCCATCACGTTTTGGCTATCGACATTTAGTTCTTTTGCTATAATATTTTCTATCATGTTGTTTTCATTTACACAGTAATTGGCAGGCGATAATTTTAAGCTTTTAGCTTTAGTAATAGCAATGCCCGCCAGGAATTATTGTTTGTCTTTAAACCTAGAAAGCGCAGCTACTTATGAGAAAAGTTGCAGCGAATAGAACCCATCTCGCTTCGCGATGCTTAATTTCCTTAGAAAAGAGAGAAAAATATCGTGTAATCATAGATGTGGATGAGATAGCTTCAAGAATTTGTTCAGGCGTGACTTCGCTGATTTCCGCTAGTGCTGCTGCGGTGACAAATGGGTTACCCTGACCGTTTAGGAAAAATTACAACGATTTGAAAAAAAATTTCAGTTTTAAAAATGATTCATCTGTTCAGCGACCGTTTTAGCCATTGGCTAAAGTAAAAATATAGCAGTTAGCAAATGGATTAAGTTATGCCTTTAAAAAGTTAACAAAACATTGAAACCCTGAATTTTTGTCCTATGCTTATAATTAGCATGTATATCATAATAAATCGGGGGGGATAAAACTATGAATACTTCTGCACACAATGTAGTTCTGGTTGGAGAAACTGAAATCCCAATTAATAACAAAGGATTTATAATAAACTTTGATGATTGGACAGAGGGGTATGCTAAAACTGTAGCAAAAAACGATGAGCTTGAACTAATCGATTGCCATTGGAAACTTATTCATTTCTTGAGAGAATTTTATGAAGAATATCAGGTTCCACCTTCGCCTCATGTTATAAAAACAACAATTGGTCATAAAATTAAAGAATCTGGTAAGTGTACTAATAAGGATATAGAATCAGTCTTTCCTAAGGGTGGTTGTTTTCAGGCATGTAGGATAGCAGGACTTCCTGCGCATTATTGCCACTCATGCTAAATATTACTTGAACGAACCTTAGCGCCAATATATTGGGCTAATTTGGCGATGTTAAGCTTTATCAAATATAGTTAAAACATCTTTTAAGCTGGCTTAACTATATTAAGGGCCAGTTATACCTGTTGATAAGAGATAAAACCGAGCATAACACCATCATCAAAAGAATACGAGTTACCAGTTTGAATAGATAATTAGATTTTATCTAAACTAATATAATTTACTTCTTTTTCGTTTGAACAAAAACCACATCAAAAATACAATAATCAATGCTATTGACCCCAATATAATATTTACTGGGCTTTGATCTATTATGATATTTTTTTCTTGATGTTTTAAAGCTTTTAATTGATATTTGCTACTTTCATATAAAAGTTAGGTGAAAACTACTTTGAAACTCGCTGTAATTGTTTTGATTAGCGCTCTGATATGAGTTTCTCTTTTCAAGAATTAAAAATCAACCTTAACTTTTTTTATTTTTATCTAAATTAAGCTGTAATTTTGTTTTAAAATCCTTTGAACTTTGAGCATAATCTGAAGTCGATGATTTTGAGCTAAATAAATTACTTATAAAACTAAATACTTTCTTAATAGCGCTCCACATTTTTGGTAATAGCCAAATCAGTAAGATAACAAAAAGTACCAATAAAATAATAAATAATAGAGGATGATTTAAAGCCGTCCATAATCCTAATAAAACGGCTATATCTTCACCAACAGAAACAAAGAAATTACTAAAAGGTTCTGGGGAAGTATTGACCATCACCCGGCTACCCGCTTTAGTTGCATGAGTTCCCATTGCCAGGCCACCGCCTACAATGGCAGCGGCGACAGTAGCTGCAGAACCGACTTCACCCATGGTTGCTGCAGCAAGCACTGCCCCGGCGGGGATTCTTATCACCGTATGAATTGCATCCCAGCCATTATCAACGCCTGGAATTTTATCAACCGTAAATTCCACCATATACATCAGCCCGGCCGCTCCAATAACAATAGGAGAAGTTAGTACTTCAAGATCGGGAGGTAAAGTCATCTGACCTGTTGCCCCCATTAAACCTAAAACAAGTAAGGTAGCATATAGATTAATACCACTAGCCCAGGCAGTCCCCATTCCTAAAGCAAGCAGGCTAATAATTGATTGATACTCATCCATATGAACTCCAAAATGTGTTAATAGTCAGGTTATTTATATTATGACATATCTACTAACATCAGACCCGGCAAATTTCAAGGTAGTTATCGCCTCTGATGTAAAAATATCACACCATAACTTTAGATGAAGCGGATTATCTCTTTTTGTATGTGATCATTGCCAACAATACCAAAGAAATAGTGAGTGTATTGAAAAATAAATCATATAGCTTATTTTATAATTTTACTTGGTGGTTACCAGTAACTATGCTTTTGTACCCAGGCATTTTATTCGTAGTTCAGAGTAGAAAAATATATAATAGTAGTCCTTTAGTTATATTATTATAATTATATTTGCTATTTTAGGAGTAGTTGCTGCTATAGATGTACCACCAGATAACTTAAGTTATGTCGAAAGATCAAAAGAAATAAAGAAGCAACAAAAATTACATTCTGTGATAGGTGAAAAAAGTGAAAATTCTGAATCTAAGTAAGCCAATAAATATATTTTTTGGAATACTATTCTTTCTATTGTTATTAAATTTACCCGTTAGCTATGCTTCTAATTTGAATAAAACAGAGCAGCTGCTTTCAGTTGGTGGTAAAAAAGTTACGCTGTCACTCCCAAAAAAATATAAGCTAGAGTTCTTGTCACCGCTTAACAGTGCACGACTTTTTGTGTTTGGTTTTGACAATGAAATGATTGTCGGGACTAAATCTTCACGTATTTACCGATTAAAACAACCTTATAATAAAGTTGAACTACTGGCAATTGTTCCAAATTCAAGGGCGGTTCATAGCGTTGTTTTTAAGGATGGCTATCTTTACGCTGCTGATAGCTGTGGCATATGGCGTAGTCGCTACTCTATAAACACAAAGCCTGATTTTAAAAAACATATTGAATTACCGTGTGCAACTGGCGGTCACTACACAAGAACTCTTGCAGTCGGTTCAGATAATAAACTATATGTGAGCCTGGGGATTAGCGGTAACTGTTCTGATGAATACCTTGATAACTCTTATCTATTTCAGCTCAGACGGGGTGGGATTTACCGTATTGATGAAAATTCAAAGTCAGAAAAACCTACCTTAATACCATATGCTTCAGGTCTTAGAAATCCAATCGGTTTAGCATTTTCACCTGACGGTACTCTTTATGCGACGAATGCTGGTTCAGATAATATGGGATATGAGTTGCCTCCTGAAGTTCTTGCTAAAACTTCTGAACATTCTTTCCATGGTATGCCTTGGTTTCAATATTACGGTGGGAAGTTTCAAAGTGGAATGTGTGCTCAATCTCCACCACCAAGATCAGCCAATGAGGCAACGCTCCCTGCTGCTACATTTGCTGCCAGAAGTACACCAATCGGCATTGATTTCTTAACTCAAGATATTGCGGATAATATAAAAAAAGGAGATGCCTTAGTTGCTATACATGGTTCATGGGGAACACCACCAGGGGGAGGTAGCTCATCAAGACGACCACCTAAAATCCTTATAGTTAAATTCAAAGATAATAAAGTTATTGATGTTAAAGACTTAATCACTGGTTTTCAGCGACCAGACGGATCTCGTTTTGCTCGTCCTGTTGGCGTTCGTCAAGGCCAAGATGGAAACATTTACTTTACCAGTGATGGTGGTGATCTTCAGGGGATCTTTAAAATTAATATAAACACGCCTTATAAATCTAAATAAACTTTCTTCTTTAATTAGGGCCTGTATATGGTCTCCAATATTGCAAGAAATAAATTAGATTTTTTTGACAGGGATACGTTTGCGTCCGTATATCCTGGGCTTCGTAAAAAATACCTTGATATCACTAAGATTTCATATAAATCAATTAAGCACCTGAAAGATCAGACCCTAGTCAAACATGAAGATATCAAAATCACTTAAAGGGTTGAAAAACGAACAAATAGCATCATACCTTAGTAAATAAATCAACTATTATAAGTGCGTAACCAAAAAATGATTTCAACCTTTAAAGAGTTATCAAGTTTAGCCAACTATTCATTTATAGATGAACTTGAATGTGATCCCGATGCACAACCCAACGGCACTGATCATGCACCACGACAAGTTTTTACCGGACACTATGTTCCTGTCAAACCAACACCAATAAAAGAACCTGAGTATATTGCCCATAGCAATCATTTTTTTAGTGAATTAGGATTTACTGATAAACTGGCAACATCACTTGATTTTATTAGAATGTTCTCAGGTGACCTATCTCAAGTTTCAAAACCAATGTACAACTATGGTTGGGCAACAGGTTATGCTCTTTCAATTTATGGAACTGAATACTATCAGCAATGCCCATTTCAAACCGGTAACGGTTATGGTGACGGCAGAGCAATTTCAGTATTCGAAGGCATTATCAATGGACAGCGATGGGAAATGCAACTAAAAGGTGGTGGGAGAACGCCCTATTGCCGTGGTGCAGATGGCCGTGCTGTTCTTCGCTCAAGTGTCCGAGAGTTTCTTGCTCAAGAGCATATGCATGCGCTTGGTATACCAACCTCGCGTTCTTTGTGTCTGTTTGTCTCTAAATCTGACACAGTCCAACGACCATGGTACTCTGAAGGCTCAATGTCCTTTGATCCTGATATTATCGTATCAGAGCCAGTAGCTATTACAACCCGTGTTGCGCCATCATTCATAAGAGTCGGACAAATTGAACTATTTGGTCGTCGTGCTCGTAAGCAGGAACACCCTAAGGCAATGGAAGAACTAGAGCAGATTGTTTTACACTTGATCGACCGTGAGTATCCAGACTGTATTGAAAAGAATCTGAGTATAACAGAAAAAATATTTTTACTGGCACAGGAATTTAGTAACCGCCTCAGCTCGCTTGTTGCAAACTGGATCCGTGTCGGTTATTGTCAGGGTAACTTTAATAGTGATAATTGTGCCGTTGGTGGTTTTACCCTGGATTACGGACCTTTCGGTTTTTGTGATGTTTTCCATCCTCAATATCAGCCATGGACTGGTGGTGGGGAGCATTTTTCCTTTTTAAATCAACCTTTAGCAGCACAGCAAAATTTTAATATGTTTTGTAAAGCCTTACAGCCATTACTAGTTAATAATAAGGAAGCATTACATCAACTACGTCAGATTCAAAGTGATTTTGCTCAAAGAATGCAAACAAGCATGGAGCAGATGTGGTGCGACAAACTTGGACTAAGCAATTTTAATGCAGAGTTGTTACATGAACTTGGCGTACTTATGGTTCAAACTCCAGTTGATTATACTATCTTTTTTCGAGAACTTTCAAAATTACCGGATACTGTCGAAGCAATTAAAAAAAGCTTCTATAGAAATCCCAATCAACCCACAACTTCAAACAATAATGATTCCATCGATATTGATAAACAATGGTCAGCATGGCTCAAAAAATGGCAATCACTTATAAGCAGTAATTCAAATTTAAGGTCATCAGGAACACTGCAAGAAATTTCTGAGAAAATGCTAGCGGTTAACCCCAAATATATTTTAAGAGAATGGATGCTTGCACCTGCTTATCAGCAAGCAGTTGAAGGTAATTATGAGCTTCTTCGAGAAATTCAGGCTGTTATGATAAAGCCTTATGCAGAACAATCTAAAGATATAGAAGAAAAATATTATAAATTAAGGCCATCAGAAATGAGTAAAATCGGTGGCTTATCCCATTTAAGTTGTTCATCCTGATAGTCTTTTTAAATCTCACCAGCTAAATAAATGACCTAATGACTAAGGTCTAAACTCTGCACTTAATGCACGAATATGCTTATTAGCATTTCGTAATTTAACATCATATTGAGAAGCCAAATTTTTATAAAGCTTATTCTCAACTTTACTTGCTAAAGGATGTTCTCTATTTCTGAGTTCATCTATATATAACTCCTTTACTTCTACTTCAGTGCTCGCAATGGCGTCAGCACTTCTAAATGATGCATCAATTAATGCGCTTTCACCAAAGGCACTCCCAGCAGAAAAGCCTCCGAGACGAATATATTTATCATCTTCCACTTCTAATGATATTTTAACTTTTCCAGAGATTATAAAAAATATTTGCTTAGCCTCATCACCTTCCCGACAAATAATATCTCCCTTTTTGAAATGATGATTTTTGGTTAATGTCTCCAGAAAATTTATTTCCTCCTGATCCATACTAATACATAAACTATTTAATGTTGCCATTAAAATGCTAACCTATGATTTTAAATTACGTCATAAGGCATTAAATACGCCAAAATAACGAAATTTATTATTTAGCAATAGCTTAGGTAGATAAATAAAAACTAATTCCAGAAATAATTTACATAAAATGTAATGTTTTAGTGCAAAATGAATCAAATCTGTGCGCATTGAGCGGTATTAGCCAAGGAATTAATTTTATCGCTTCGTTTATATTATTCACATTTATTAATTTCTTAATAACCACTTGGTTGTCTAAGTTTTAATACTTCTACGCCTAGTTTCTGTAATTCCTGTTTTTGAGTTGTGCTAAACTGATTAGCAAAACCTTCTGGATTCTGCTGAGCATTTTGCAATAAATTCATTAATTTATTTGGCTCTCCTGCAGTCTTTTTGACTAAATCAGCAAACACATCCGCAGCTAAGCCATAGATCTCATTTTGTAACTCTGGAGATTCTGTAATTGTTTGCAATTGTCGTTGTGCTTCTCTAGCCTGAGGATGATTTTTAAAAAATTCCTCTCTGGAAGCAGAATTTTTCAAAAGCTCCATTGCCTGTTGCATATATAATTGCTGTTCGGTCATCGTTAATTCAGCTAGACAAAAAGAAGAAAAACTCAACTGTATGAAAAACAATAATAGTAGAAAAAGTTTGTTCATTATTTTTCTCTTAATCTAAATCTTTAAAGAAATACTGGCGATAATGTTTTAATTCATTAATAGAGTCAATAATATCATCTAAGGCCAAATGTTTGCCCATTTTTTCAAACTTAGGGATCCCCTGACACTCTCCTTTAAAGGACTTAGGTGACCAACGTTTTAACATTTCTTTAACTGCACTCACATCGTAATTACGATAATGAAAATAAGCCTCTAATTCCGACATTTCATTTAATAAGAACTTTCTATCCTGTCCGATACTATTACCACATAAAGGTGAAACACCGGCAGGCACATATTGTTTAATAAAATCTAGTGTTTGTTGCTCTGCTTCTTCTATTGATACATCACTGGCAAGAATTTTTGCTGTTAAACCAGATTCACCATGTTGCTTTACACACCATTCATTCATATTATCCATTATTTCTGATGGTTGGTAGATAACTAATTGGGGACCTGTAGCAAGAATGTTCAAATCTTTATCCGTAATAATCGTGGCAATTTCAACAATACGGTGAATATCAGCATCTAGCCCTGTCATCTCCAGATCAATCCAGACCAGATTTCGCTGATCCTGTTTCGCCTCTGTATATTTGTTTACTTGTTCCACTTTTCTTCCTTAATAAGCTTACATCTAGGTATTAGTTACCGTTATAATGAGCACACTATTTTGTTTTTCATATTTTGGTTAGGTTTATGACTTTGTTTACTCAAGTGTTTCTGTTTATGTTTTTTGTCTCTTTTGCTCTGCAATGGTGGCTTGATAGACGACAAATTTCACATATTCAAGCAAATCGTGCCCAAGTTCCAGCAGAATTTCAAGAAAAAATTTCCATTGAAGCACATCAAAAGTCAGCAGATTATACCATTACCAAAGTAAAATTCTCGCAAATTTCATTAATCTTCAGCAGTTGTATCTTATTGATATGGACTATTGGCGGTGGCATGGATGTATTAGATCAATGGATTAGAACATTTACCTATTCTTCTATTATCAGCGGTCTTATTTTTATCTGTGCTTTTTCAATTATCAGCGGTATTCTTGATTTGCCTTTTAGCCTTTATCACACCTTTGTAATTGAAGAAAAGTTTGGTTTTAATAAAACAACTTTAAAATTATTTTTTACCGATATGATTAAACAATTGTTGTTATTTATTATCATTGCCCTGCCCTTAATTGCTCTAATTTTATGGTTAATGCAATCTATGGGGACTTATTGGTGGATCTATGCCTGGGCTGTCTGGTTTGGCTTTAGTTTATTAATGATGTGGATCTACCCCAGCTTTATTGCTCCATTGTTTAATAAATTCACCGAACTGGAAGATCAGTCTCTTAAGGTACGAATAGAAAAGCTCATGAGTCGCTGTGGTTTTACCAGTTCTGGCATTCTCGTAATGGATGGTTCTAAACGTTCAAGCCATGGTAATGCTTACTTTACCGGTATGGGGAAAAATAAACGTATTGTCTTTTTCGATAACTTATTAGAAAGTTTAAATGCTGAAGAAGTCGAAGCAGTATTAGCTCACGAATTAGGGCATTTTAAGAAAAAGCATATCACTAAAAGAATTTATATGATGGCTGCGATGACATTGGCTGGATTTGCTGTTTGTGGTTATTTAATGAATCAGCAATGGTTTTATTCTGGTCTTGGGATATCAACACCATCCATTTATATGGCCTTAATATTATTTATGCTGGTTTCTTCAATTTTTATGTTTCCTTTCTCTCCACTTGGTTCTTTATTAAGTAGAAAACACGAATATGAGGCTGATGATTTTGCTGCACAACAAGCCGATGCTCAACACTTAATAGATGCCCTGGTTAAGTTATACAAGGAAAATTATAATACTTTAACACCCGATCCTATTTATTCTAGCTGGTATGATAGTCATCCACCGGCAAGTTTAAGAATTGAAAACTTAAAAAAATCAGCTATGGCTTAAACCTGAGTTAATTAATTAAACAATCAATTGATGGGTTTTATCTTGAAAAAATTTACGTTCCTTTTTTTATCCTATTTTGTTGTTTTTACTTTGATAACTACACAATCTATTTTTGCCAAAGAAGAGCAAACTATTAGTAAAACAGAATCCAGCAATAGTAAAGTCAACAAGCTAAGTAAACAGCGTTTGCTTTTTCAGCAAGCAGAAACGGCAATTGAAAAAAAACAATTTGTTTTATATCACGACAAGATCAAGAAAATCAGACAATTAGGAAATTACCCTCTACTGTCTTATTTAAGATTTCAATATCTGCAAGCGAGATTTTCAAAACTTAACAATAACAATATTGACGTTTTTATTAATAATAATAAAGATACTCCATATGCTGCCAGGCTAAGAAGAGCCTGGCTAAATTATTTAGCAAAACATAAACACTGGCAAGAGTATTTAGAATTTTATCCTCAACAAGCCATTGATACCATTTTTAATTCTCCTGAGGTTAACCAACATATATCCAGGGCATCCACAAAACGGGCCTGTTATTATTTAAATTCTCTGCTGGCTAATAATCAACAAAACAAAGCCTTAAAACTGGTTGAAAAGATTTGGCTTAGCGAACGTTCTCAGCCCAAAGCCTGTGACAAAATATTTAAATTATGGCAAGAAAATAATGGACTGACTTCCGAGCTACGTTGGCAACGAATCATTCTGGCAATTAATAAAAATAATCGTTCATTGGCAAAATACATCTCTAAACCATTTCAAGGCAAAGATAAAATTCTTTTCTCAACCTGGCAATCTTTATACAACAAGCCTAAGAAAATATTTAAATCTAAGTTACTAAAACTTAAGCATCCTTACCAAGAGCAAGTTCTTAGTCATCTTATAAAGCGCTTATCATATAGGGACACTGATTTTGCTCAACAAGTATTAAACGATAAAAAGTTATTAAACAATCTACCCAAATTTGCCCAGACAAAATTACGCTATCATACGGGGATTATCCTGGCCAAAAGACATAAACCCGGGGCCTATGATATTTTGGATAAAATCAGCAATAAAGATAGCGATAAATATCTTAGTGAATGGCGTGTCAGAGCAGCAATAAGAGTGCAAAACTGGGAACAAATTATCAAAGCGATTGAACGGTTAGAAAAAACTGAAAAACAAACAAATCGTTGGCAATATTGGTTAGCTAAAAGTTACCTCATGCAAGACAAAGAAATTCTGGCCAAACCAATCTTCTTAAAACTTGCTAAAAAACGTAGTTATTATGGCTTTCTTGCCGCCGATTATTTAAAACTCGAATATAATTTTGGACATAAGCCTTCAGTAATAGAAGATAATAAACTTAAACAATTTGCTAAAAATGAAACAATTCAAAGAGCCTATGAATTTTATAGTATGCAAAGATTTGTTGATGCCAGACGTGAATGGTTTTACCTGACTTCCAACTTAAATAATGATCAAGAAGTTGAGTTGTCAGCCAAAATAGCACAAAGCTGGGGCTGGCATGATAGAGCCATATTAACCATCGCACAAAGTGAACAAAGAGATGACTTAACACTCCGTTTTCCAATCACTTATCACCAATTAGTTGAAAAATATGCAAATAAAAATGAACTCGATAAAAGCTATGTATTTGCCTTTATTCGACGTGAAAGTGCTTTTTCACAGCAAGCTCGTTCACCGGTTGGCGCCATAGGCTTAATGCAAGTCATGCCGCGCACAGGAAAGCAAGTAGCAAGGAAGAACAATATTCGCTTTAAAAATAAATATCAACTCTACAAGCCTGAGTACAATATTAAAATTGGCACCAAATATCTTCAGTCCATGATGAATAAATATCAGGAACAAATTATTTTAGCTAGTGGTGCTTATAATGCAGGCCCACATCGGGTAAAAAAATGGTTACCTAAAGACAAGGCTATTGCTGCTGAAAATTGGATTGAAACCATACCTTTTAAGGAAACTCGCAATTATGTCAGTGCAATTTTAATGTATAGGGCTATTTATCAGTATCGTCTAGCTCAGCCGGTAACTCGTTTAAAAGAAGCCATGAATTTATTTGACCGTCAACAGGCTTTAATTTTTAGTGGTAATCAGAGCCATGTCAGTGAACAATCATTACCAAAGATTGCGCCTGGATCACTCGCACAAAGAATTTAAACCAAACGTATGAGATCTCCAGTTGCTTTTTCCAGACTTTCTAAAAATATAGCGAATGAGCATAGCTATATTTTCCTTAATATTGCCTCCATTATTATTATTTTGGCTGCCATTCGTTTCATGGAACCAATTGTCTCTCCGCTTCTAATTGCCATGTTTATTTCTGCCATTAGTGCGCCATTAATGTTCTGGTTTATGCGCCACAAAATTCCTCAGGGAGCTGCCGTATTTTTAGTTATCAGTCTGGTGTTGGTTAGCGGTATTATTATTTTTCATTTTGTGGGTTCATCTTTAAGTTCCTTTATCAGTGATATTCCCAGTTATCAGCAAAAATTGAAAGAAATAAGTTTTGACTTAATACCTCGCCTGCAAGAACTAGGTCTGGTTGTAAACAAGGACGAACTTCAAAAAGTCTTTGATTTATCAGCTGTTATGGCTTTTATTGGCAAAACCTTTAATGGCCTTCTTAATACCCTGACTAATGCCTTTTTAATTTTCTTACTGGTGATTTTTATCCTGATTGAATTTGCCAGCTTCGGTAAAAAAATGAGACTGATAGCTAAAAATCCTGAGCATACCATGAACACGTTGAAAAGTTTCTCAGCCAATCTTAATCAGTATATCGTGCTAAAAAGCTTTATGAGTTTATTAACGGCATTCCCGATTATGATTATTTTGTATTTAATGGATATTCAATATTTTGTCCTTTGGGGATTTTTGGTATTTGTTTTAAATTTTATCCCCAGTATCGGCTCCATTTTGGCCGCTATTCCCGTTGTTCTTCTAGCCCTTGTGCAACAAGGATATATTAGTGCCATAGCTGTGTTTGTTTTATTTATTGTTGTTAATAATATTGTCGGCAATGTGATTGAACCCCGCTTAATGGGCAGAACACTTGGCTTATCAACACTTGTTGTGTTTGTCTCTTTGGTAGTTTGGGGGGCTTTATTAGGAACAGTCGGTATGTTCTTATCCGTACCTTTAACAATGGCCTTAAAAATAACCCTGGAACATCATGAGAAATATCACTGGATATCAGTTTTATTGAGTAACCAGGAAGAGTTGGATGAGGTTAAAGTCTATAGTCGATAGTCGATAGTCGATAATATTATTTGTGTTTAATACAGTAAAACATACTAAATTTGAATGGCTGTTAACCAGGTGTCGTGTAGATTACAGACACTGAGTACATGAACTACTCCTTTATAATTGCCTAAATTAAATGATGAGCTTGCCTGCTTATCCACTGAAGGATTAAATAATTTTTCTGCACCGAAGTTAAAATCAGCATCTAAAATAACATGTTTAACAATATAATGCTGATAGGCTTCCATTGGATGACTATTATTAACTACGTTTAAAACAATGCCATTTTGCGTTTGTGTTGTACTTAATATTGGGACATGGGTTGCTTCTCTTCCCGCCCAGCGTCCCGGCTTACCCTTAGTATAAAAAATACCACCAGCCATTGGTGTTGGTGCTGCATTTGTTAAAGCAGGTAGACCAGCTGATACGGCTAAAATACCACCTAGTTTTAATAATTCTCTACGATTCATAGTAATGTTCCAATTGATTTTTACAAGTTAAAACTTCCTAATGCAAAATATTAGGTTGAGATAGTGAAAACGGCTCGATTTCTGCGTCAAATAAAGTGCCATCATCAGCTTTCATTTGATAACTACCCTGCATACTGCCAATGGGTGTTTCTATAATCGAACCACTTGTATAGGTAAAATTCTCTCCAGGCTGTAAGTGAGGATGCTGTCCAACTACTCCAGGACCTCTAACCTCTTGAACTTTTCCATCAGCATCCGTAATTAACCAATGGCGTGAAAGCAGTTTTACAGCTTCATGGCCGACATTGATAATATTAATAGTATAAGCAAAAACATATTGATTATTTTCTGGTTTTGATTGTTCTTTAATATACCTAACTGATACAGTAACATTAATATTATATTTCTCTTCGTCAGTCATTTAGGCTGCCTCATTAGTATTTTTAGAGTGGTTATTTCCAGGTTTACTTTTTCCAGAGTGGTTGTTTTCAGAGCATTCACCTGAAATTAAAGTGCCAATTCCTTTATCCGTAAATAATTCCAAAAGTACTGCATGAGGAATTCTGCCATCAATAATATGAGAAGAACAAACATTATTAGCCACCGCCTCTAAAGCACATCGTATTTTCGGTAACATACCACCATGAACAGTGCCGTCAGCAATAAGTTCATCAACCTGTGTGACACTCAGACCCGTTAATAATTCACCGTCCTTATTTAATAAACCCTGGGTATTGGTTAATAGTATCAGCTTTTCAGCATTTAATGCTTCAGCAAGACGGCCTGCTACCAGATCAGCATTAATATTATATGACTGTCCTAAATCATCTTTACCTACCCCAACACCAATCGGCGCAACAATAGGTATAAAATCACTGTCAACTAACATATCAATAATTTTAGTATTAATTGTTTCTATTTCCCCCACATGACCTACATCAATAATTTCTGGGACATTCATTGATGGTGATTTAGGTTTGAATTTCATTTTATGGGCAGTGATAAATTGTCCATCTTTACCTGTCAAACCAACTGCATTACCACCATGTTGATTAATTAAAGAAACGATTTCCTTATTAACCTGTCCCCCTAAAACCATTTCAACCACATCCATGGTTTCTTTATCGGTTACGCGCATGCCGTCCACAAACTGACTTTCGATACCAACACGATTTAGTAAGTCTGCAATTTGTGGCCCACCACCATGAACAATTACCGGATTTAAGCCAACTAATTTAAGCAAAATAACATCCTGAGCAAATTGATGCTGTATATCATCATCCACCATAGCATTACCGCCATATTTTATAACGATGGTTTTACCACTAAATTTTTTAATATAGGGTAATGCTTCGATTAAAACGTGAGCAATAGTTGATGTTGATTGATTATACGATGTCATAATAATATCTTAATTTAAAAAGGAAATTTAACAAAAACAACAGATAAAACAAAAGTTTTAAATTTTTCTGCAATTCTTTGTAAAGCAATATGGTCATCAGCTTCAAAACGTAAACTTAAAGCATTCATTGTATGTGAAGCTCTGACAACCCCCCAGCCATCTTCATATTCCATACGAATACCATCAAGCGTGACAATTCCGATTGTACCTAATTCACCTTTTTGGGCAAATAATTTACTCATAATACCTTCAAGTTGACCTGGTTGCACGGGGATAAGAATTTCCGGAGTACTAATTTTATCCGGTATAGTTTCAAATACATAAACATTAGAATTAGAGATCCCCTGGAGAATTTTTAATAAAGCAAAGATAGCGTCATCATGTGTTTTATGATTTTCTCTAAAGAAATAATGGCCACAGAATTCACCGGCAAGAAGAGCTTGATTAGCTCTCATTCTTTCATGCAAATGGATATATCCTGAAGGGCAAAGCTCTGGCTCCCCCCCATACTCTAAGATCCAGTCATGTAAGGATGAAGTTGACTTTACATCATAGAGTATTTTGGCACCTTTTTGATGCGTCAATAAATCTTTAGACAATAGCATCATTGCTCTGTCAGGCCAGATTATTTTCCCTTGTGCAGAAATGATACCTAAGGCCGTAGCATCACTATTAAGAAAGAAACCAATATCTGCTTTTTCACTCGTGACTGTTTCAATTAATAATTGTAGGTTATCAGGTTTAGAAGGGTTTGGCTGCGCTCCTTCAAAGGTATCTTCTGGTTCTTCTCTTAATTGAATGACATTACACCCTAAGTCAGCCAATAATCGCTTTACAGAATTTCCAACTGAGGAATGGCAACTATCAAGCACAACCTTATAACTTTTCTTAAATTTAAATATTTTTCTAAGATGGGCAAAGTATCCAGAAAGAACTTTTGCATTTGATTCGATGACTTTACCTAAATCGTCAGACAGAAGTTGATCACTGCCCTGGCATAATGACTTTAACTGTCCTCTTGAATAGAAATCATCGCCGATTAGCACTTTAAGCCCATTATGACTTGCGTCCATTGAACCTGCGGTAATCATCACTGCATTACTATCAGTTTTTTCAGCGGCATGAAAATAACAGACAGGTGAAGCAACCACACCAATATCATAAATATCAAGTAAACAACTTTTTAATCCACGAATTAGCGCCTGACTAAGTTCTAAACTACTCTCACGATTATCACGTCCAACGGTAATTTTCTGATACCCATGGTGATCCAGTTCCAGTGCAATCGCTTGTCCTAATAACTGCATTGTTGTGGCGGTAATTTGTTTTCCTACGATTCCTCTTATACCATGCTCAGTAAAAATATTTTCATCTAAAGGATTTTGATTTCCTATTGCTTCAACAGGTTCATTTTTTAGATCATTTACAGCTACCGTTGCATTTTGTCCTAAATTATTGATTGATTCTTTATTCGTCAAAACACTATTTTGACTAAGGTGCATTGCTTTTAGTTTACGACTAATCACATATTTTTTTAATCGTCTTATAGAAATAAATAAAGTAAACAATAAAGCACAGACAGCGACAGAAGCATATACAATTACCAGTAAAAATGCATTAAAACTAAAGGCAAGTTCTGGTACTGAATAGAAATAAGCAAGTTTCCAGGTACTTAAGGGCAATACTTCAACATCACTTAAGGGATAAGACCTACCCGACTGCCGGTAAAGGGTATACTGTGTTCCCTGTCCTTGTGTAACCTGAATTTCACCCTTAGTTAATTTAATCCCGGAAAACATATTTTTTACGAACACTTTTGGTAACCTCAAGACTACAATAAATTCTTTCATTTTAGTCTCTGCATCAGGTTTAGATTTGATATGTCTCATTACAACAACAGACTCATGTTCAGAACCGGGTTTAATCACATCAAACTTAGAAATGTCTTTGTCGCTTTCAAAAGAAGTTAATTGTGCCATCATCGATAAGAAAGCATAGCCCTGATTGGGATTATCAGAAATAGCCATAGAATCAAACGGTAATAAGATTAGCTCTATTGAAGATTCTGGATAAATTTTATTGGCAATCTCAGAGTGATTCTGTTTAAAATCTTCAACTGAATAAGAAGTTAATTGTTTTTGTATCTGCAACAACTTTCTATTAACCTTGGTAGCAACAATTGATAATTCATCTTTGGCTTCTTTCTTCTCATTTAAGAGATATTGATCTTGAGTCAGGGTATATTCAGCAAAAGATAAAAGTCCTAGGGCAATCGTAACAATTGTGCCAATAATGATTAAATAAAGCATATAATCAAATCTCTGAATGAAAGAGACTTTCGATTTGCTTTTTGAAGATACCTCATTACCATCACTGTTTTCTTTATCTATTGAAGAGTGATCATCAATACCTACACCTTGCTCACTTTCTAAAACAACTTCATCATTATCAGAATTATTCTGTTCCTTATTTTCAGCTTGCCCTACTGACTGGTTTTCAATTTGTTCTTCTCTTTTTTCTTCTGACATAATTTCACCGTAAGTAACTAAAAGTAAGTTTTTAGATTATTATTAATAACAGTTAATGAGAAATACCTGTATGGCCAAAACCGCCTTCTCCACGATCACTTTCACCAAACTCTCTAACAATATCAAAGTCAACTTGAACGACTGGTACAAAAACTAGTTGGGCTATTCTGTCGCCAGTTTTAATAACAAAACTTTCCTGTCCCCGATTCCAACAAGAAATAAATAATTGTCCCTGATAATCTGAATCTATTAGACCGACTAAATTCCCCAGTACTATACCATTTTTATGGCCAAGACCCGAACGAGGTAGAATAACAGCGGCCAGGCCCTGGTCTTCAATATGAATAGCCATACCGGTCGGGATTAACTGTGTTTCTCCAGGATTTAGTATTAAGTCTTGATCTATCATAGCTAATAAATCAACACCGGCAGAACCCGAGGTTGCATAAGAAGGCATGGGAAAATTCTTACCCAAACGCTCATCTAAAATTTTAACTTCAATTTTTTTATTACTCATAACTTTTTAGTTTTTAGTTTTTAGTTTTTAGTTTTTAGTTTTTAGCTTGTACAATTTAGCCAACTCTTTTATTAATTCAATAGCTAAATACTGCTTCTTTCCCTGTTTAAAAATTTTAGAATTAATCTGTTCAGAATTTTTATTATCTTTCCACAGTAAATGTAATTGATTTTCGTCACTATTAAAACCTTTAGTTACACCCTTTTCATCAAAAGCAACTTGATTAGCAACAATCATATCTAACTGTTTTACAAATAATTTCTTTTCTGCATTTTTGATTAAATTCTCTGTTTCAGCTGCAAATCCAACAATATAATCGACTTTGTTCGATAAAGCCACCTGATGAATAATATCAGGATTTTTTACTAATTTTAACTCTATTTGTTCAGAAGATTTTTTAATTTTACTGTCGGCAATATTGACAGGTCGATAATCTGCTACCGCCGCACAGGAAATAAAAATATCGGTTTTATCCAAAAAGCGATTGACTGACTCTAACATTTGCGAAGCTGAAAAAACCGATTCAATCTGTATATCTGTTAAAGGGCTTAAATAGGATTCAGGCAAATTAACCGGGCCTGAAACAAGAATCACATTGGCACCAGCCAATTTAGCTGCCCGGGCAATCGAGTAGCCCATTTTACCCGAACTATGATTGCTGATAAATCTGACAGGATCAATAGCTTCTCGAGTTGGTCCAGCCGTAATCATCACCGTTAAACCTTTTAATAAGTCACTATCAACTTTTTCTGAAATGTGATTTTCTAAAATTTTATTCACAATTACATCGGCTTCACTCATGCGGCCAGGTCCATTATCACCACAGGCCTGTAGACCTAACTCCGGGCCAATAAACTGATAATTTCTCTGTTTTAAAATTTGATAGTTATCCTGTGTGGCTTGAGCCTGCCACATTAGTTGATTCATTGCCGGGGCAATAATAACACTAGCATCACTTGCTAAACACAGAGTCGTTAAAAGATCATCGGCAAAACCATAGGCTAATTTAGCCATAATATTAGCTGTTGCAGGTGCGATTAAAATGATATCTGCCCACTTGGCTAATTCTATATGATCGATAGCTAATTCACTGTCTAAATCAAATAATTCACTTCTCACTTCATTATTAGAAAGCGTTTGTAATGTTTGTCGAGTTACAAACTGTTCAGCATTTGAGGTTAATACCACACGGACATTAATATCATGTTGTCTTAATTGACGTAATACGTCGACTGCTTTAAAAGCAGCAATGCTTCCTGTGATACCGAGTAAAAGATTCATATAAAATCAAAACATTCCAAAGAAAAATAGCCGACTACTCACATAGGATAATTGATGCATAAAAAAGATCAATCTTCCTATGGAATAAAGTCAGCTATTTTGAATGACATTGTCCCTTCGCCCCTCTCAGAGGAAAGGGTTTTATACTTAGTTCTTAGATTGATCAACAATCTTATTAGCATTAATCCAAGGCATCATAGAACGCAGTTTTTCACCTGTTTGTTCGATTGGGTGTGCTGCATTGTTACGTCTGCATGCTGTCATTTCTGGATAGTTTGACATACCTTCTAAAATGAAACGCTTAGCATATTCACCATTTTGAATATTTTCTAAGGCTTCTTTCATTGCTGCACGACTTTCTTCGTTAATAACACGCTTACCAGTCACGTATTCACCATATTCAGCATTATTCGAAATCGAATAATTCATATTGGCGATACCACCTTCATACATTAAATCAACGATCAGTTTTAATTCATGTAAACATTCAAAATAAGCCATTTCTGGTGCATAACCGGCTTCTGTTAATGTTTCAAAGCCAGCTTTAACTAATTCAACAGCACCACCACATAGTACTGCTTGTTCACCGAATAAGTCAGTTTCTGTTTCGTCCTGGAAAGTTGTTTCAATAATACCGGTACGACCACCACCAACACCTGATGCGTAAGATAATGCAACGTCTTTTGCTTTACCGGATGCATCCTGGAAAATAGCGATTAAATCAGGAATACCACCACCCTTCTCAAATTCGTTACGAACAGTATGACCAGGTGCTTTTGGAGCTATCATTATAACGTCTAAATCAGCACGAGGAACAACCTGATTGTAGTGAATACTAAAACCGTGAGCAAAAGCTAAAGTCGCACCTTGCTTGATGTTTGGCGCAATTTCTTCACGATAAAGCTGGGATTGGAATTCGTCCGGGGTTAGAACCATGACTAAATCTGCCGTTGGAATCGCATCTGCAGTCGATTTAACCGTTAAACCAACCGCTTCCGCTTTCTTAGCTGAAGAAGAACCTTCACGCAAGGCAACGGTCACATCAACACCTGAGTCTTTCAGATTCATCGCATGAGCACGACCCTGTGAACCAAAACCAATAATAGTAACCTTCATTCCTTTGATAATCGAAAGATCACAATCCTTATCGTAATATATATTCATTTTTTTCCCTTTTGGTATTAATGTGTAAAATTTTTCATATGTAAACACTTAAACATATATTTGCACAATATTCCCCTATTTACCTCAATGCCGCTTGATACTAGAAAAGAAGAGTTAGGGGAGATTTGAATATTTTATGTAAATATTTAAATTTACATAATTGAAAGATTTTCAAATCCGTCTCAATCCACCTTAGCTAAAGGGGGAAGCTGTAAAATGCATTTTCTGAGTTTAATTACCTACCTATAAAATTGTATAAAAAAACCGTTTTAATTTAGTTAAAGACTTATAATTTCAAAGCACCTTCACCACGGCAGATCCCCATCACACCGGAGCGTACCGTTTCTAATATGGTATCAGTCTCTAAAGCTCGAATAAATGCATCTAATTTATCGCTGGTACCAGTTAATTCAACCGTATAACTATGCTCATCAACATCAATAATTCGACCTCTAAAAATATCAACCAGACGGCTAACTTCATCTCTTAATGAGCCATGCTTTACTTTAATTAACATCATCTCACGCTCAATATGATTAACATTTCCCTGATTCATATTCAAATCATTCAATTTAACCACATCAATAAGTTTATTTAATTGCTTGGTAATCTGCTCAATAATTTCATCTGAACCATGAGTTACCAAAGTCATACGCGACAATGAACCATCTTCTGTTGGTGCAACGGTTAATGATTCTATATTATAACCACGTGCAGAAAATAACCCTGCAACCCTTGACAGTGCACCTGACTCATTTTCCATTAAAATTGAAATGATATGTCTCATAACATTTTCTCACTTTCTCGTGTTAAACTCTTTTTCGATTAAATCAGCTCACTTTCTGGCGCTAATTGCATTTCATGATGTCCCTTACCTGCAGAAATCATTGGATAAACATTTGCTTCCCTATCCGTAAGAAAATCCAGGAAAACTAGTTTATCTTTCATTGCAAAAGCTTCTTTCAAAGCATCTTCCGTATCAGCAGGATTAGTAATCTGCATACCTACATGCCCGTAACTTTCGGCTAGCTTAACAAAATCAGGAATAGTATCCATATAGGACATGGCATAACGACCTTCATAGAAGAACTCCTGCCATTGTCTAACCATACCCAAATACTTATTATTCAGGTTGATAATTTTAATCGGTAAACCATATTGCAGACAAGTTGCTAACTCCTGAATATTCATTTGAATACTACCCTCACCAGTAATACAGGCGACAGTTGCTTCAGGGTGAGCTAATTGAACGCCCATAGCCGCTGGCAAACCAAACCCCATGGTGCCTAGACCTCCTGAGTTAATCCATTGTCTAGGCTCATCAAATAAATAATATTGGGCCGCAAACATCTGGTGCTGACCCACATCAGATGTAACAAAGGCTTTACCTTTAGTGACCTTATATAATTTTTCTACTACTGATTGAGGCTGGATAACATCTTTTTTCTTTTTATAGCTTAAGCATTTTTTCTTACGCCAATCCTCAATCTCTTTCCACCAGTTTGTGAACCTTGTTTCATCTTCGTTAACACCTAATTCATCAAGCACGGTAATTAAATCAGTCAATACTTCTTCTACATCACCAACTATTGGCACATCAACTTTAACATTTTTAGAAATTGATGAGGGGTCAATATCTATATGAATAATTTTTGCATCCGGACAGAATTTTTCCAGATTACCCGTCACCCTATCATCGAATCTAGCACCAACAGCAATTAACACGTCGGTTTCATGCATCGCCATATTAGCTTCATAAGTACCGTGCATCCCTAACATACCTAATGAACGTTTAGCTGTCCCAGGGTAAGCACCTAATCCCATTAATGTTTGTGTAATGGGCAGGTTTAAACGATCGACAATTTTTCTTAACTCATTTGAGGCATTTGATAAAACAACACCACCACCGGTATACATAACCGGCTTTTTAGCAGATAAAATTAACTTAACTGCTTTTTTAACCTGTTTGTGATTACCTTTGATATTAGGATTATAAGAACGCATCGAAACATTGCTGGGATATACATAATCCATTTTTACATTAGGATCAGTCATATCCTTAGGGATGTCGATTAATACTGGTCCTGGCCTGCCTGTTGAAGCAACATAAAAAGCTTTTCTAAGTGTTGGCGCTAAATCTTCCAGTTTTTTAACCAGGAAATTATGCTTAACACAAGGTCGAGAAATACCAACCGAGTCAACTTCCTGAAAGGCATCACTACCAATCATCGCCGTAGGCACCTGACCAGAAATAACAACCATTGGAATAGAATCCATATAGGCCGTTGCAATACCAGTGACCGCATTGGTCATACCAGGACCGGAAGTGACCAGCACCACACCAACTTTACCAGTTGAACGTGCATATCCATCTGCAGCATGAGCAGCAGCCTGTTCATGTCTCACTAGCACATGTTTGACTTTATCTTGCTTAAATAATGCGTCATAGATATGCAAGACTGATCCGCCCGGATAGCCAAAAATGTATTCAACCCCTTCATCTGCAAGGAAAGTTGAGATTATTTCTGCTCCTGATAACTCCACTTTGATATGCTCCAAATTTAAATCCGAATGCTGTCATAAAACCGACATTTTACAAGGTTAAAACACCTAAAAAACATCCGAAACTAATAGATTTATTAATAAATTAAGACTAATCGCCTATTATGCTAAAATCATTTCTGAAAATCCAGGCCTTTTAGCTTTCTATTGCAATAGGGATATATTGCTTAAACAAAAATTGTCTTTGTACTAATAATTCAAAAAACTGATTAGCTTGTTATCTTAGGGCACTTGCCAGTCAAAACAAGGATTGTATAAAAATAAAATACTTTATATAGTTGGGTTTAAATAAAACGTCTTACCATATTGTTGATTATCACTGGGTTTAATGCTCTTGATAAATGTATCAGTCTGAGTTTTCTTCATTATTTATATTTATTCAGAAAAAGTTATAGGCTATAATGTACTCAAGTTAAGTCAGGTAAATCATTTTTTATAGGTGATTTTATTAGCGGTTTATAGTGAATACTTCAGAAAATATTGTCTTAACGATAATAATTGAATACTTTCAAAATCCTTAATATATCAAGGGACGGAAGGTATTTTAACCATTCGGGGCATAGCGCAGCCTGGTAGCGCACCAGCATGGGGTGCTGGGGGTCGAAGGTTCAAATCCTTCTGTCCCGACCAATTAAATCAATACTTTGCATTGTTAACTCAATTCATTGTAAGCCCAGAAAGCCTACCTGACGTAATAATTTAAAATCAATAGGTTCATCACTGAAAAATGCAGAATGGTAGTGCAGGAGCCAGGCCTGTTGCTCCAGATGATAATCCATCTCCATACACCCAGTTACACAACAATCAATTCCAGCTCGGTTTATTCGCTGCCTAAATGAAGTTTATGCCAATTCAATTAACAACCAAGCGTTACAAAAAATCTTTAATGAAATAAAAGCTACTAGAGTGAATATAAAAAAATTGATAGAAGGTAAATTAGTTGATTAACTTAACTGTTGCACAATAATTATTTAGTTTTATCCTTAATGTACTGTAAATCTTCTTGCAGCCTAATAGGCATATCCATTGATTCATGCAATATAGACATGATACCTAAATCACCATTACTAAGCTCACGAAAAAATATATAGTGATGTTGATAACGACTAAAATAAATTGGTACTTTTTGAGCCAGGACTGGCATAAAGGAAGATGGTAATGGATGCCATAACATTTTGGTTTCTGTAAGCTTATCCAGATGCTGGTGAAGTTCCCGAATGTATTTTTCAGCTTGTGCTTCACCCCAGGTTTCAAAGGTATAGTGCCATATACCGTCTTGCTGCTTATCAGCAGTTGAATAAAATAGGTAACGTGTCATGCTACTTTCTTTTTATTTCGAGCAATAACATCAGCAGCAGAAACCTGCTGATACTCAGATTCATCGGCATACAGGGCTGGTTCAAGTTCATTGCGCAACCAGTTCCAGGCTTCTTTACGACTTGTAATATCTTTTCGGATTAAATCACGGATATATTCACTGGAATTTTCATATAGGCCATGATCACCTGTTTGTTGCAGAAGGTGTTTTCTGAGTTCTCCCGTAATACGCACATTAACATTATCAGATGCCATGATTCTTAACTCCAAATTTAAAAATGTTAGAAGGCTTAGTATAATTATGACACCGTAAAGAATATATTCAATATAATTTACACATAAATATTTGATTTATGCGAAATGTTTAAATTTTTCAGACCACTTATTTAATGCTTTCTTTCGTTCATCAAGCATTTCATCCTTATTATAGGTAGCCATTATTTTGGGCATCTTATGTCTGGGAAGTTTTTCAATAACAACCGGGTTTGTTTTTAACAATTCTCCCTGCTGTGTCGCAAAGGTGCGTCTTAAGTCATGTGGTGTCCATTTATCGATACCAATTCATCCCATTCAGCCATTCTTAATTCGCCCGAACGTACTCCAGTTAGTAATAATATTTTTACTGCTAAAACAATAGCAGGGCTAATTTTATGTTGGTCACTATCGATAAATTTCCAGATGATTTTTATCTCATCCATTGTCAATACACGTTCTCGTGGTTTCTAACTTTAGCTTTAATATCTCAGCATCTAATATTTGTTTTAGTTGTTTTGGCTGTTTCCGGTGAACTTTTATGTATTTTGTGTAAAAATCATCTGCCAGTTCTTTAATCGTTTTAATGGAGTTTTCTTCTCATCCAACAAGTCAATACTTTGTTTGTGAGAAATTCGAGCTTCACCTTGAAGAGATCGAGCCTTACTAATACTGACAGAGGGGTAATTACCCAGACTCATAGTTCGGGTTCGTTTGTTGATAGTATATCGGTATAACCAGGTTTTTAGTCCTGAAGATGATATTCTTAATCTCAATCCTGAATCAATTGAAACATCATATCGTTTATCTTTAGGTTTTAATGATTTGATAAAAGAATCTGTAATGTGTTTTGCCATGTCTTTATCCATGTTTGGATTGCAACCATACCTGGTTACAATTTCATTGCCATATAATGACTGAAATTGAAGAGTTATGATAACATGAAATTATAATAATCTTTATAAATCAATGGTATTGAGGTGGTGTGAGGTTTGGTGATTTAAGAAGTAGAAATTATGGGGTGCTGGGGGTCGAAGGTTCAAATCCTTCTGTCCCGACCAATTCACCTTATAAATCTTTGGCAGCCAACTTTGATGCATTAACTAATTCATCACCATTAAATCCAGAGTTATTGGAAATAGTCATCAGTTCATCTGCTGTTAAATCTGTGATTTCATTTTTTGCATACAGGGTCAAAAGATAAAACCTATGATTTTCATCCAAATAATAAGAAATTATCCTGACTCCTGAACGTTTTCCTTTACCTTTTGCTTGCTAGCGTATTTTCCTGATCCGACCAATACCTTTAATTACTTCACCTGTTTAGGGATTTTCAAGTATTACAGACTGTAGTTGCCTATAACTGTCATCAGTCAAGTAGTCAGGTAAGAGTTTTTCAAAGATTTTGGTAGATTATGCTCCAGTAATTTTTCTTTTCCCGCTATCTGGAACCAAGAATATAACCAACTACTCCACCAGTAACTAATAAAGCAGCTAAATCATCTCCATGTAATCTATGATTCTTGCTGAAATAAACTACTCTATCTTTCTTATGATGCCTGTCGTGGCGGTGATGCTTATTATGACGGCGTTTATCATGATCTCGGTAATGATAGTGTCTTTTAGCATAATGTTTATCAAACCTGTAATGTCTGTTGTATTTATGATGTCTATGATGTTTGCTGTACCTATCATTTCTGTGATGTTTTTCATATTTATGATATTTATGCTTATTTTTAGATGATGGCTTATGTGATTTTTTCTGTTGATGCTGGGAGTAGTTCTGAAGATCACCATATTTATTGAACTTATCTTGATGCTCCCTTGCCGACACACCTGTAACTAATGTAAGACTTAATAATGCAGCTGCTAGTATTTTATTCATTTTCTTTCTCCTGTTAAGTTGAGACTATTATCACAGGATAATAATGAACAGAAGATGAACCGGATGATTTAGCTATGGTTTGTAGATACAACTGATGAAGTTAATAATATTAAGTTATAGTTTGATTTTAGTATTCTAGAATTTTTGATAGCAATTTAATTAGTTTTAATAAATATTATCAAAAGTGTATTGTTCTTCGCTATCTTCATTATGATTTAGGCCGTCTTTTAATACGCTCACATCCTTTATACCAGATAAAATCATAATAAAAGCAGCAACAATACTTCTATTACCTGTATCACAAAAAACTATGTATGGTTGATTTTTATTTAGTTTGAGCATTTCAGAACGTAGTCTATACATAGGAATATGCGTTGAGTTTTTTATAGTATTATTTTTTATTTCTTTCAAATCCCTTACATCTATAGAGTCAACTCCCTGTTCAATATGCATGTCAAACTGATTATAACTAATTGCAGGAATGCTGGATAAAACACTACAAAGCTGCTCTTGATTGATACGAGCAAGAATACCATCTGTTGCCATTCTAATCGTTGCATTTCTTTTTTTACCTAATATTAAGCTTTCTTCACCAAAATATTGCTTCGCATCAATTAAGGCAATGACTTTATTCTTTTGGCTTGCCTCATCATATTTAATGACCTGACATTTTCCTTTTCTTATTAAATAAAAATAATCTCCACTTATTCCTTCACTAAAAATAAGTTTTCCTTTTTTGACCGGAATATCAGGTTGTTTTTCAAAAAACATTGAAATTAATTTAGATAAAGGCAGTGTATCATTGCTGCTACTCTCGTTGATGTCATTAGATTGATTATCACTATTATTAATACATAAAGTTAATAATTCTTTATCAACTCGCATCAAAATGGACTTTTTTGATGAAGAAGCAGTATATAAACGAGGTTTGATTTTTGCTATTTCACTCAAACTACTCTTACTATTTAATGTAATTTCAACCGCTTTACCATCCTGAGCGACTAGCTGAACACATCCTTTGAGTAAAAAATAATGGAACTGATCTTGTTCACCTATTGAAAAAATAAGCGCTTCATCTTCATATTCAACAAATTCAGCATGGGCAATGAGGTATTCAAACTGTTCGGTTAAAAGTGTATTTAGAGGATTATAATCTTTCAGTTTGTCAACAATTGATCCAGACAATTCAGTAACAGAAACTAACTTCCCGTTTAAAGCTTGATAATCTGATGAATCATGAACACCAGAAGATATAAGATTAAATAATTTTTGATTTGTTTCGTCAGAAGTCATTGAAGTCTATTATAGTTATTTATAGTTATTATTTTATTTTATTTTAACTTAGTTTCACTCAGCCTCTTCAGATGCATACAAGGCTTTGGGCAAAATACAGTCATTAAATTAGCTACTAATAAGTGACTAATTTGGTTTTATATGTAACATGTCAGTTGACGACAATGCTTACCTTTTTTCACTAGAATAAACAAGTTAATTTAATTATTCAACAATTGATAAAGTCTCACAGTAAATCTCGGTCAAATAGTTTATTTCTTAAATTCACATCTAATTCAATTTTTAGAACACACACCAAATTCAACACTCTCTTGAGTGTATTTCTTCACGGACAGTGATTTATGCTCTTTTCGTCAGTCACATCTCCTCATAATGTGCTTTGGACAACTTTGGTTAATTGCCCAGTGACTAGCTTACTTGCCAGCAAATGTCTCAACATTTTGAACAGTGTTTTAAAAGGCCCATGACACTTCTAAAGTGTATTACTTAATGATAAAGTACGCAAAGAAATCGACTTTAGTGGATAAAATCTGTACATCGTGAGTAAGCCAGCCTATTTTGGAAAAATACCTTTAGAAAAAGCCGTTCTAAAACTCTTATCTTTTTTTACTAAAATATATCCCAATGAAATAAAGCTTACATTAAGCTTGTTTTTCACTGTTTTTATTTTACTTATGGCATATTATTTGGCCAAGCCAGTAAGGGAAAGCTGGCTTGCGGTTTCGGTAATTAGTGATTTATCTAAAATTGAAGTTAAGGCCTATTCGGGATTTTTACAATCCATCGTACTTATTGCTCTGCTACCTCTCTATAGCAAATTATTTGACCGATTGCCCAGAGGAAAATTACTGGTAAATGTTAATTTGTTTTTTATCCTACTGTTTCCAGTATTTTGGGTTTTGCGACCGGGGTTTTTAAGTGAACAGATCCCTTTTTCAGGAGTGGCATTTTACATATGGATAGGGATCTTTGCAGTTTTTGTGATTGCACAATTCTGGAGTTTTGCTGCTGATTTATACGATGAAGATTCTGGCAAACGTTTGTTCCCGCTAATAGCACTAGGGGCAACTTCCGGAGCAGTTGTTGGCAGTATGTTGTCAGCTTATTTGCTTAAAGATATGGCATTTGATAGTTATGATATGCTGCTTATAGCACCGATACCCTTACTTATCGGCACATTATCGATTTATTATATCGATCGAAATATAACCGAACACAGTAAGGAATATGCAATAGCGTCTTCAACGCCGATACATTCCCAAAACTCTAATAGCAGCTGGAAAATTATATTAAATAATCGCTATCTATTTTTAATAGCTGTATTTATTTTTTTACTCAACTTAGTCACCACTAATGGTGAAAATATTCTTTTTGCTGCCATCCAGGAGTCAATCGCACAAGAACATAATTTCTCAGCTCTCAGTATTGAAGAAGGCAACCGTATTTTAAAAAATTCGACTGCCGAGTTTTATAGTCGGATGTATTTTTGGGTCAATTTAATTAGTATGATTCTACAGGCATTTATTGTTTCACGAATTTTATTATATGGTGGGGTTGCCGGCATACTACTGATTCCTCCGTTTGTTTCCCTGGCTAGCTATGCTGCAATGTCCTCTGTGAGCGGGCTGAGTGTACTTTCAGTTGCTAAAACAGCAGAAAATGCTACTAACTATTCCATCACTAATACCGCCAGGCATATACTCTGGTTACCGGTTACCCGGGAAGCTTTATACAAAGCAAAAACGACTATAGATACTATGTGTGTACGTTTTGCCGATGGATTTGCTGCGCTTACTGTTATTGTTGGCACACGTGCTTTGAGTCTGAATACGCAACATTTCTTTATATTTAATATGGTTATTATTATTGTGTGGGTATATATTGCAGTACTAATTATACGTGAAAGACGTTTAATTTCTGCTCACCATGAGGATGTAAGATGATAAAAAGTCTCATCAACACAATTATATGCACAAGCTTCAGTCTGTGGTTTGTCACACTTTACGCACAGAAAGTTCCCTCGCTACCCATTAGCTTAAAAGAACAGCCATCGATGCCTCTATATGAGCGAATTGATGCTGAACTACAACTTAGCTTAGATAAACGTTTAAGCCAAAATAATGACTGGCAGCAATTAATTAATCAACAAAAAATGGCTGTTGCCTTGGTTGACTTATCAAAGCCAGAAAACCCAAAATACGCACGGATTAATGGTAGAAAAACTATGTATTCGGCCAGTATGCCAAAGATTGCTATTTTACTGGCAGTCTTTCAGAAAATTGACATTGGTGAATTTACTATGACGCCGGCTATCAAAAAAGATCTGACGGATATGATACGCCGCTCAAGTAACCGGGCAGCTACACGTATGATCAATCAGGCCGGGGGACTGGATAATGTTAATAAAATTTTGACTGATCCGCGTTATAGGCTTTATGATAAAAATTTAGGGGGGGGGCTATGGGTTGGTAAACGTTATCAACAAGTTGGCCGACGGGTTCCTGATCCAGTTTATGGTATTAGCCATGGTTCAAGTGTTATGCAAGTTGCCCGATTTTATTACCTATTGGCAACCGGACGTTTGATAAACCCACAACGTTCCAGGGAAATGCTTGATATTCTTGTCGATCCGGCAATCAAACATAAATTTGTTGTTGAATTAGAAAAAGCCGATCCGAATATAAAGATTTACCGAAAATCAGGTACATGGAAAAACTGGCATGCGGATTCGGTTTTGGTTTGGGGTCCGGTCTGGCGTCGTTATATTCTAGTCAGTATTGTTGAATCAGTAGAAGGAGAGAAAATTTTAAGAAATTTGCTTCCTGCTATTGAATCTATCCTTGAGCATCCTTAAACCTAAATTAATCGGTTAAACGTCGTCAAGATTATGAAACAGGTACCCAATTATTTATTAAATTATTATTTTATAATTTTGATACTTATAACAGGTTTAAGTTATACCAGTAGTTTGTCTGCTCAGGCTCCTTTCTTAAAAATACCATCTTCAGAAGTAATTATAGAAGCAAAAAAAATTGTAGCGGATATGCGAGTAAATTTACGTGGTCCCTACGAATCGGTGCAATGGTTTTGTTCAGATGGCTCGGTATTAGCCCCTAAATCGAATGCCTGCGATAAGCATGGTGGAGGTAAACAACATGCCGTATTTTCAGCCCAAAGAAAACGCCTGGCACAGCTAGGATGGCATGTCGGTACGATATACACTTCTTTTAAGCTTTCTTTGGAGGAAAATACTTATGTAGGTAGGAAACATTTACGTTTGCGTGAGCTTCCCTTAGAAAAATATCTGATTGATATTGATGATGGCTGGATATTGCATAAAGCACGAAGTTATCGGGGCAGAGTACAGCTAGAAGATGAGTTACAGGCAGGACGAGAGTTATTATTGCAAATATTGCAGGATGAGTCATTTATCAATGAAAACTTTTTACTGCTGCGTGAGTTGGTCAGGGTTATACCGCATCATACCGAGTCGGATGATCCAACACGCAATATTCGCAGACAATCCCAATTACTGGCAGAGCTAGATAAAAGCTTTGAACCACTTAGAGCAGAAATACACGGTCAGCCTTCACAGCATACCATTAATCGTATAAAACAATGGATCGGCACAAAAACATCTATTCAGCTGCAAATACAGAACATAGCCAACACATTAATTATGGAACTCGAAAGCTTATACAATGTTAAGGACAGAAGCCATAAGCTAATAAAGCTTTCCAAAAAACTGGAAAAGTCAGATCAGCTTGTTGTACAGACGGTACAAAAAAATGCTCAGTCAGGGACACAGGAAGAACGACTTTTTCATATTATTAATGCTATTGTGTTATTACGAAAGGCTCTTCAGCAATCATTAAATGCCACTGTCAATCTGCAGCGGCTTGATTTGATGGGCGAACTTGAAGCCGAATTATTGACCGTTGCCCGTTCAATTCAGTTGCCCGCAAGCAGAAATGAGATATTGAAAAATGTGTTACAGCTATTGCAGGCCACACAAGCTTTAGGATGGTTATCAAGCGGTGAGTTAAATTCACTGGCCACGCCGATCAATAAAGTACTGCTTCAGACTACGCCAGTTTCAGCTCAGGTCTATCGTCAACTGATTAGACGCTTACAATTAGTACCCGCCTGGGTTCAGGGGAGCATTAAGCACTCTTTTGCTGAAGCATTAAATGTATATCAGGCACTTGACGTTCGTTCCACACAGTTTGTTGATGATTTATTAAGAAGCTCAAGCCTGATGCCATTAGCTCAAATAACCCATCATCTAATGCTTGATAGTGCGCAGATCAGCGGTACGACTTCATCATTTTTTGGCAATACTGAAGATCATGTCTGGGGACTAAACCCGGGTATTGCTCGAGGGAAGCTTCAGATAATCACATCTGAAAATGATGCCATTAACCCAGCTTTTAATGCACATGATATTGTGGTGATTCCCAATACCACTTCCACGTTGTTTCCTGCGGCAGGCATTATTACTATAGGAGAAGGAAACCCTTTATCACATATTCAAATTTTAGCCCGTAATCTGGGAATTCCCAATATTGTTATTAATGAATCG
>JADGAU010000040.1 GCA_015231865.1 Gammaproteobacteria bacterium
AAAAGTACCGTTGGTTTTAATCAAGAAGAATATCAAAATATTTGGGTCTCCTCATTAAATTAAACATCAAAGCCTATACATAATTTCAAAACTATATAATTATCTTTTTCTATGACTAACTCTAGTTATGATGCCAAGGACATTGAGGTTCTTAACGGTTTAGAACCTGTTCAAAAGCGTCCAGGTATGTACACTCAAACTGAACGTCCTAATCACCTTGCCCAGGAAGTTATTGATAATAGTGTTGATGAAGCAGTAGCAGGTTATGCAAAATCTATAACTGTTACAGTTCATACTGATAACTCAATTACTGTTCAAGATGATGGCAGAGGTATGCCTATAGATATTCATCCAGATGAAAAAATCTCTGGCGTAGAACTGATTATGACAAAGCTCCACGCTGGAGGTAAATTTAATAATGATAACTACCAGTTTTCCGGTGGATTACATGGCGTTGGTATCTCAGTAGTTAATGCGCTTTCTACGAAGGTAGAAGTGTGGATCAAACGAAATGCTCAAGAATATTATATATCCTTTGCCGACGGCTTTAAAATTCATGATTTAAAAGTTATAAATACGGTTGGGAAAAGAAACACAGGTACTACTATAAGATTCTGGCCAAATCAAAAATATTTTGACAGCATTAAAATTTCAACGAAAAAGCTTATTCATAACCTAAGGGCAAAAGCTGTATTGTGCCCTGGTTTAAATATCTTATACAAAGATGAGTTTTCCAATCAAACATTAAGTTGGTGTTTTGAAAATGGGTTAGAGGATTACTTAATTGGTGAAATCAGTGAATATGAGAGAATGCCTGAAAAGCCATTTCTAGGTAGTTTTAAAAGTACTGATGAAGAAGTAGAGTGGGCATTATGTTGGTTAATTGAAAAAAAACCTTCTACTAACCTTGTTACCGAAAGTTATGCTAACTTAATTCCCACTCCTCTTGGTGGCACTCATGTAAATGGTTTGAGAACAGGACTAACAGATGCAATTCGAGATTTTTGTGATATCCGTAATTTATTACCTAGAGGGGTAAAAATTACTCCTGAAGACGTTTGGGATAATTGTTGTTATATTCTATCAACTAAATTAAATGATCCTCAATTTTCTGGCCAGACTAAAGAACGTTTATCATCACGAAGTTGTGCTGCATTTATCTCTGGGGTAGTTAAAGATGCTTTTAGTTTATGGTTAAATCACCACGTTGAATTAGGTGAAGAATTAGCGCAACACATCATTTCTAAAGCCAATAGTAGAATTAGAGCGGGCAAAACAGTTGTAAGAAAAAAAGTGACTCAGGGCCCTGCATTACCAGGCAAATTATCTGATTGTGTATCCTCTCAAGTTGAAGAAACTGAATTATTTTTAGTAGAGGGAGATTCTGCAGGCGGATCAGCAAAACAAGCTAGAGATAGAAACTTTCAGGCAATTATGCCGTTACGTGGAAAAATACTAAATACCTGGGAAATAGATTCTAATCAAGTTCTATCATCACAAGAAGTACATGATATTTCAATCGCAATTGGTGTAGACCCAGGAAGTGAAAACTTAGAAAATTTAAGATATGGTAAAGTTTGTATTTTAGCAGATGCAGACTCAGATGGTTTGCACATTGCGACTTTACTTTGTGCTCTGTTTGTAAAACATTATGCAAAGCTTGTTGAACAAGGGCATATATATGTTGCTATGCCGCCTCTATATAGAATTGATGTTGGTAAAGCTGTTTTTTATGCCTTAGATGATCATGAAAAACAGTCAGTTCTTGATAAGATAGCAACAGATAAGTTACCAGGAAAAACAACGGTACAACGTTTTAAAGGTTTAGGAGAAATGAATCCGTCACAATTAAGAGAAACAACCATTTCACCAGATACAAGACGTTTAGTTAGATTGACGAATGATGATAATGAAGCAACTATCAATAAAATGGATATGTTGTTAAGTAAAAAACGTTCGAGTGACAGACGAGAATGGTTGGAGAAAAAAGGCGATAATGCTGAAATATAATACTTACAAGTTTAATTGAAATTTATGGATGACGTGGCTATCTATCAAAAAACTATCGATCTAGCAATAAAATCAATTACAAATAACGGTGGACCTTTTTCTGCATTAATTGTAAAAGATGGTAAAATTATTGGTACGGGTATTAATCAAGTTTCTAATAACCATGATCCAACAGCCCATGCAGAGATTATGGCTATACGTGATGCTTGTCAGGCAACAAAAAATTTTGAGTTAACTGGCTGTACCCTATACGCTAGTAGTGAACCATGCCCAATGTGTTTATCAGCTATTTATTGGACTAGGCTTGACAGAGTATTTTATTTAAATGGCATTAAAGAAGCAAAAAATGCTGGTTTTGATGATTCATTTATTTATAAAGAAATTATTCGCCCAAATTCAGAAAAAAAAATACCTATCATACAATCAAATAACACTAGATTAGTTAATTCGGCTAAAAAAATTTTTCAATTATGGCAAGAAAAAACGGATAGAATCAATTATTAGAGAGCTAGGATCTTACTGGGTTCCAGGCCCTGTTGAACTTATATCTAACTTATTGATTTATGATAAATTAAGTATCTGAAAGATCAACAGAGCCTAGTATATCCGTTTAAAAATATACATTTGTCCCTGAGAATCTTTCACAGCAAATTGATTGTTTTCACGGTAAAATTTAAAGTTAAGTACTTTTTGACTTGCAGATAAAACAATTGTTAACTGACTATTATTTTTAATGGCCAATTTACCAACAAGATGTCTTGTTTTTCCATCTGTCCATATAAAATTGGTATCGAAATAAATTGCCATAATATCTCCAGTTAATGCCTGCCAGATCCCATTTAAAGAATTATTAGGCATATTAGTGTTATTGCCTAATAATTTATTTTCAAGTACCTTTGCTTGTAATGCTTGCTGAAAAGGGCTGAACTGAGAATACATATTGTACGGAGACATCGTTCCATTATTACCAGGAATTCCATTACCAGATATTCCATTGCCAGGCATTCCAGGTAATAATGGCGACATTGGTAACATGGAATAAGGTAGTGCCGAGGATGGAAAATAATTATTTGAATCATTGCCAAAATTACCGAGCATTAATCTGCCCATCATTTCCATCATGACAGCCATCATTTTAATCATAGGCGCACTATCCGTTCCATAAAAGCTTTTTGCTTGAAGTGGAAACAGGCTAATTGCAAATAGCAAAATAAATGTCGCTGGTTTCAAAATTAGGGACCAAAAAATATATTCTTTACAATCAATAAGATAGCACAAACAAGTTAATATAATTTATTAACTTAATGAGGTAGGCTTAAGTATACAACAAATTATCAAATATTCAATGGCTTACACAACTTATCTTAATAAAATATAAAGATAGTCGGGAGTGATCTTGATTATTTTAGCTTTTTTATCATAAAGAAAGCGCTAGCAAGAGTAAGAATTGTGAAGGTGAAAGCACTAAGAAAAGGTGGAAGTTGATAGAGCAACCCAAATTCAGCAGAAATTTTATTGAGTACGGTATAGGAAATACCAATTAAGATACCAATCATTAGAAAGGTGCCCATATTATTAGAACGATTATGAGTTGTAGAAAATGGGAAAGCGATTACTAGCATCGCAAATAATGAAAAAGGTGCCGCTATTTTTTGCCAGAAATTTAATAAATAGGCAGAATTATCCAAGCCATTATTATTAAGATGTTCAGCATATAAATATAAATCAAATGCTGATAAACTATTAATATGTGATGAAATTATGTCAATAAACTCTAAGCTAATATCGGTATGCCACAAAATTTGTTTTGTTCTTTTAGTTGAGATTTTTTGATCCGATATTAAGGTATATAGTACTTTATTTAATTGCCATTCATTGTCGTTGACAGTAGCTTGATTAGCATAAATAATTTGTTTAAGTTTTTGAGACGTATTTTCAAACTCATAAATAGTAATTTTTGATAGCGATTTGTCAGAATGAATTGTTTTGATATGGTACACATGCTGCTTATCTTTAATCCAAACATCATTCTTTAAATTCACTTTAAGCGTACTATTCATTTTTTGTTGCTTAAATTCACTTAGAGCCCTTTCGGAATTAGGTATTACCATTTCTCCAAGTAGAAAAATCATGATACTAAGGGGTAAACATAGCTTGATAATAGAATAAATTATATTTACATTTGAAAAACCTGAACTTCTAATTGCAGTAATTTCATTATGTGTGTTGAGATAATTAAGACCAACTAAGGTTCCTAGCAGGACGCAAAAGGGGAATATCTGGTATGTTGTGTATGGAACTGATAAAAAAGCAAAATAAAAGCTGTCAATTGTTTGAAAATCACCTTTTCCAACCCAGTACGAAGCTCTTAGTATGTTCATAAAACTAAATAACAACATTAGCCCTGCATATATAATTAATATTGCTATAAAAGTAATTTTAGCAATATAACGCTCCATAATGTTCATATTGGGCTAACCGTAATCTATACCATCACGTCATCTATACCATCTATTGGAGTGTTATATTTAAGATGCTCGGTTACTGGGTGTCGGTAAGAAAAACTTACGTTGTGAGTATTTTACAAAAATAATTAGAATATTAAATATGCTATGAAAAGCAATTTTTGCACAGATAAATACAGAGTAACAAGTGCTAATTAAAATGCTAAAAATTAAATGAGTCATGATAAACATATATTTTTTTGAGATATTATCTTAGAATATTTATTACTATGATTACAAACTATGGCAGATTATGAAAAACTATACAATCTTTTTTTTAGGTGAGCCAAAAGAAAACATCTCTATTGACGAGTTAAAAGTCAATTTAATGCGTTTATTTAAACTAGATGAAAACGGTGTTGAAAAATTATTTACTGGTAGTCCTGTCATTATAAAAAAAAATGTACCAGAGGATAAAGCGCGATCTTATGAAAAAGCATTATTGAAGGCAGGAGCAAAAGTTGTCCTTAAAGAAGGTGCTAGTGTAAACAAAGAAACGATTAAAAAAACAGTAGATAATGCAGTAACTGCTCCAACGATTAATTCAGCCCTATCACAACTAACCTCTTATAATGCTCCCCAACAGGCTGATATTAGTGAGGCTAATAAGGAGGAATCAGAAGAACAAAAAACTGTTAAAAATGAAACAGGTGAATTATCAATGCTTCCAGCTAATGCCGGTAGTTTAGAAGAATTTAATCATCATGAAGTCGTTGAAATACCAGATATTGAGCACTTGAGTATGTCTGAGGCACAACAAGGTGATTTAGAAGAGTTTGCTAGAAAAACAGATGCAACAGATTTACCTGATATTACAAATCTTAATTGCATTGATAACGAAGAATTGATTATCGAAGATAAACCCACTGCAGAAAATGATATAGAGGTAGGGCATATATCAATGACTGAAGTTAATACAGGCAGTTTAGAGGAATTTGCAAAGCATGAATCTGCTACAATACCAGATATCTCGCATCTAAAGGCAGAGGAACACTGATATGACAAGTCAAAGTGTTGAACAATTAATTCAGAAACAACGAAGTGAGTTGTCGAGCTTGCTATCAACGCCTCTAAAAAAATTAACAAACGATTTATCAAGTATGATGAGCGATAGAAATCAACTTGAATCCCATTTGACTGAGATGTATAAAACATTTAAGCATTGTAAAAACTTATATGTGCTTAATGATCAGGCGATTCAATTAACATCGAATATCACTAAAAAAGGGTCAGATGAATCTCATTTTAATCGTAACCGTTCAAATAGACCTTATATTCAAGGTATTACCCAAAAAGAGGATTTATATCTATCAGATGCTTATATCAGTAAAAATCGCAAACGGCCTTCAATAACAGCGGTTCATAAAATAATTGGACAAAATGATTTATTATTAGGCTTTCTTGGTGTTGATTATGATTTAAGAGAACTCCCTGAGTTAGCAAAAGTCTCTAAAGAAGTAAAAAAATGGCAACAGGTTAAGGGTGATCCTGCGATTAGAAGTGGATTATTTACTCAACAAAGAATTCAAAGCCAAATGGATAACCATATGGATGATATTTTTGCTTTAATTGAAGAGTTAATAATTGATAGGGGTATATTTCATGCAAAATTTCATTTTTCAAGCAGTAGGGTAACCATCTGGAGTGCGGATGATCCATATAGTTATCAAATTTTGACTCTAAACGAATTAATTGATCCAGATATTTGTTTAATATTTCCACGGCGTTCATATTTTGAAAAAGCCATTGTAGCTCAGGATAAAATAATGGAGATATTTGATTATTTTAGAAGGTTACGTTTTGCTGATGAGAATATATACCTAAGAGCAGGCTCTTTGAATATTGTTAATGGTATGATTGGCTTAAACTTTTCCTGTGATGGTTCGCATTATATGCCTTATGATGAGTTTTTAAATCAGGGCTTAGGTTTTTGGTTTGGTCAAAGTAATGATTTAGATTCAATTATTGAAACGATTTGCCAAAAGGGCTGTAATATGGTGTATCAATATATTGATAAATTGCAGCAAGGTATTGAGCTTAAAGACTTTCCATTGCTTTCTAAAGAAGAAAGAACCGCTTTAGTTTCTGAACTTGTGAATATAATGGATGTTTACAAAAATTAGTTTGATAAATAAAAATAACTCTTATCCTTATTCTTCAGAACTTTTGAAACCAATTTTTTCTTTTCTTTTATTCCATTTTTTCACAGCTAATTTTTGTAAATCGATCGTTTTATCACGTTCATCTATTATTTCTTTACCTAATAAAGTTTCCAGAATATCCTCTAAAGAAATTAGCCCGGCCGGAGAGCCATAATCATTAATCAGTAATAGAATTTTTTCACGTTTAGATAAAAGAATTTCATAGGCATTTAAGACACTACTCTCTGAATTAATCGTACTTAGGTGTCGTTCATAATTTCTTAATAAGGAGTCATCATTTCCTCTTGCTTGAGCAAGCAATAAATCACTTCTTAAAACAAATCCTATGATTTTATCAGGCTCATGATCATAGATTAGTATTCGAGAAAAGTGATTATCATCATAATTTATAAAAAACTCACCAACAGAAAGCGATAAGGGTAAGGAGAAAAAAACTGGTCGAGGTGTCATAATTTCATGGACAGGCGTATCTCTAAGCAAGATTAAGTTTTTTAAAATTTCAGACTCTTGTGGCTCAAGGGCACCTTCTTTTTCTCCGAGTTCAGCTATGGCTGATATTTCATTTCTAGTATATGTATGTACTTTTTTTTTACCACCAATTTGAGATGTTATCAAATCAGAAAGATTTATAATTGGAGTTAGAAGCCAAATTAAAGGATTAAGTGTATATGCAATGATGCTCGCTAATTGCCGCCAGTAATATGCGCCAAGTGTTTTTGGAATAATTTCTGAAAAAACAAGTATCAGAATAGTCAATATAGCAGAAACAATAGCAATAGAAGCATCACCCCATATTTTTATTGCTTGTGCTCCCACCCCGGCTGCTCCAACGGTATGAGCAATCGTATTTAAAGTTAGAATCGCTGATAAAGGTCGGTTAATATGCTGTTTAAATTCAAACAACATATCACCGCTTTTTTTTCCTTTCTTTTTAAGTAAAAGAATATAGGGCTTGTTTATGCTTAGTAATACCGCCTCTGCAACAGAACAGTAAAAAGAGAAAAGAATTGCAATCAATAAATAAGTAATCAATAAAATCATAATGATTAACTCATTGATTAGTCATTATTTTTTTGATTTTTTCTTTTTGTCTTTTTTATTCTTTTTACCTGATTTTTTACTATCTTTCTTTTTATCAGACTTTTTGGATTTCTTTTTATTTTTGTCTTTTTTGTCTTTTTTGTCTTTTTTGTCTTTTTTCTCTTTCTTAGGTTTCTTAGGCTCTATAGTAGAATCAGAACTTTGCTCTTGAGATTTTGCTTGTTCAGCATTAACAGATTCTTTTGTTGAAATTGTTTGTGATGCAGTTGTGGGTTGCTGAGCTAATAAATCTTGAGCATTTTTTTGTAACATTTCTGTTTGTGTGCCACCAAATCCAGCAATTTTATTCAATTCATCAATTGAAGATTGAGCAAATTGAGCCACAGTGGTAATGCCGTTTTTGATTAGTGTTTCTGCTTTGAATGGCCCAATGCCAGACACATCAGTAAGTTTAAATTCAGCCATTAAATTCCCCTTTTATGTTAGTCATTATTATACAATTTTGAATCATCTATAATTTTAGATATTGCATTATATAACATTATTTTACAGTCAATAAATAAATATACCATGTTGATGCAATAAAAATCTTTATTCTTTCAATGTTATTATTATTTAACTGGTAAGATATAATAGTCAAACAATGAATTAAATCAGTGAGTCACCCAAATCAATTTTAATAGAATTATCATTAATTGACGATTTAGTTTCTGATGACTCTTTGTTTGATTCTAAATTCTGTTCAGATTCCTCAACATCTATTAAATCAATGGCAATATCATCATTCTTTATATTCGCAATATAATCAGAATGAAATTGACTAGTTGAATTTTCCGATGCTTCAAACCCCAGTTCTTCGGGGATTTTGTAATTTTTTAACCATAGTAAAAATTCCTGATGAGGCATTGCTTTAGCTAAATAATATCCTTGAATATAGTCACACCCTAATTCTTTAAGTTTTTTGGCTATCGTCAGATCCTCGACACCTTCAGCGACAATCCTCATATTAAAAGCATGAGCCAATTGAATAACAAAAGTGACAATATCAAGGTTTCCATGTTCTGATAATAAGGTGCGTACAAAAGATTGGTCTATTTTAAGTTCCTTCGCAGGAATGCTTTTAAAATATGATAAAGCAGAATAACCGGTGCCAAAGTCATCAATGGATATTTCAGCACCTAAATCCTGTAAAGCCTGGAAAGTTTTAAACGTTCCTTCATCGCTTAGTGCAAAAGAACGCTCAAGAATTTCTAAAACTAATTTATTCTCTGGAGCCCAAATATTGATAGCATTTTCAACTAAATCAACTAATTCAGAATCCATCAAATCAGGTGGAACATTGATTGAAACAGAAAGTTTCCCCCATTGTTTTGTCCACTCAGTACTTTCTCTTAATGCTACATTTAAAATCCAAATAGTCATCGGTTTGATATGGCCATGATCTTCAGCAATCGGCACAAACTGATCAGGAAATATCATTCCGCGTGAAGGATGTGGCCAGCGTATTAAAGCTTCTGCACCAACAGGAATTCCGGTTTGAAGACAAATTTTAGGTTGATAATAAAGCTGAAATTCAGAATTAATAATAGCTTGCTCTATTCCTAATTCGATATCCCAAAATTCAGAGATTTCTTCAACGATGGCTTCTTCAGTAAAAGCAATTTTATTCTCATGTAAATGAGCCTCGTCCAGAGCAGTCTCAGCTTTTTTTAATAAACCATTACCGACTGAAGAGTGAGTTGGGCAAATACTTATACCGATAGAAACATCTAAAAAAACTCTACTATCGTCAACTTCTAACGGAATTTCTAATAAGCGTAAAATTTTTAGTGCTGCTAGTTGGGCATGTCCTTTATTCATGATGTGGTTCACAACCAACCCAAAAGTTGGTCCATATAGTCGACCAACAAAATCTTGAGGGCGTTTCACTTCTAATAGCTTTCGAGCCAGGAATTTAAGAACTTCATCACCAATATTATAGTCATATATTTTATTTAAGCGGCTTAGTCGGTTTAGGCGGACAACTAAAAGTGCTAATTTACCTTTTTCTTCATTTGCTCTTTGCACACTTGATTTAAGCATTTTGATAAATTGTTGGCGGTCATTAATATCAGTAAGCGTATCTTTCATGTAATATCTATATAGTTTGGGTTAGTTTAAACTTTTTAATTAAAGGTTATTATGGTCACAATTTTGAAAGTACAACTGCTGATTGTAATCAATCATTTAAGGATTATAGCTTAGATTATAATTTTGATGTGAATTTTTATAACTTATCCTTATGAACTTTTCCTTAGAAATTTACTGTGCTAGAATCCAAGATTCGAATTAATAAAATATTGATAAAAAACCTGAGCATTCTGAAAGCTCAGGTCAGGGTTTTAATAATATGTTAGATAACTATCTACCTATTTTAATTTTTATAGGCGTTGGTATTGGTGTTGGTGTAGCTATGACTGTGGCGGGTTTAATTCTATCACCTCACAGACCCGATCGTGAAAAAAACTCGCCATATGAATGTGGCTTTGAAGCATTCGAAGATGCCAGAATGAAATTTGATGTTAGATTCTATTTGGTTTCGATTCTATTTATTATTTTTGATTTAGAAATAGCCTTCTTATTTCCCTGGGCTGTTGTTATGGAACAGATCGGATTATCAGGTCTTATAGCAATGGGAGTGTTTTTAGCGCTATTAGTTGTTGGATTTATCTACGAATGGAAGAAAGGCGCACTCGAGTGGGAGTAGCGTTTACATTAATAGAGTATGATTTATGATTGAAGGTGTTCTAGAAAAAGGTTTTATTACAACCAATGCCGACAAGCTGATTAATTGGGCAAGAACGGGCTCAATGTGGCCAATGACATTTGGTTTGGCCTGTTGTGCGGTTGAAATGATGCAAGCAGGGGCTGCACGTTATGATCTAGATCGTTTTGGAATTGTCTTTAGACCAAGTCCAAGACAATCTGATGTCATGATCGTTGCCGGAACCCTAACAAATAAAATGGCACCAGCTCTTCGTAAGGTGTATGACCAGATGGCAGAACCAAGATGGGTAATTTCAATGGGTTCCTGTGCCAATGGTGGTGGCTATTACCACTATTCATATTCTGTAGTTAGGGGCTGTGATAGAGTTGTGCCGGTTGATATTTATGTGCCGGGTTGCCCACCAACGGCCGAAGCATTACTATACGGCATCATTCAATTACAAAACAAAATTAAAAAGACTAATACCATTGCTAGATAGACTAGCGTTGATAAAACCTAACAGCGAAACAAGGTAGGAAGAGAAGAATATATGTCAGCATACTATCAGGAACTTTCAGCTAAAGTTCAGAAAAGCTTATCTGCATTTGAGATCAAATCAGAACATGCTTTATCTGAACTAACCATTATAGTTGATAAGGACAATATTACTGATGTTTGTGAAATATTAAAGCTTGATTCTGAACTTCAATTTGACTTATTAGTTGATGTTTGTGGTGTCGATTATTTGAATTATGAAGGTGACAAGTCTTTTCCAGCACGCTTTGCATCCGTATATCATTTACAATCTGTCAGTCTAAATCACCGAATTCGTGTCATTGCATTTCTTGATGAAGAAATGCCAATAATTGATTCAGTTGTTGGTATCTGGAGAGTTGCTGATTGGTTCGAACGAGAAGCTTTCGATTTATTCGGTATTATCTATAATGGCCACCCAGATTTAAGAAGAATTTTAACTGACTATGGTTTTATTGGACATCCTATGAGAAAAGAATTTCCAGTGATAGGTAATGTTGAAATGCGTTACGATCACGAGAAGCAAAGAGTTGTTTACGAGCCTGTCAGTATAGAAAATCGAGTCATTATACCTCGTACTAAAGCTACAGATAATCGATACATTAACAAAGAAAAAGCTAACGAAGAATAAAGAGGAATTATAATTGGCTGAAATACGCAATTACACGCTTAACTTTGGTCCGCAACATCCTGCGGCACATGGTGTCCTTCGTCTGATTTTAGAATTGGATGGCGAGGTTGTTCAACGAGCAGATCCGCATATTGGTCTTTTGCATAGAGGTACTGAAAAGCTTGCAGAACAACGTACCTACAATCAAAGTATTGGTTACATGGATCGTCTGGATTACGTTTCCATGATGTGTAATGAGCATGCCTATTGTATGACTATCGAGAAATTACTTGGTGTAGAAGTTCCTGAACGAGCTCAATATATTCGAGTCATGTTTGATGAAGTTACCAGAATTCTAAACCATCTTATGTGGTTAGGTACCCACGCACTTGATGTTGGCGCAATGACTATGTTTTTGTATTGCTTTAGAGAACGTGAAGATTTAATGGATGCTTATGAAGCAGTTTCTGGTGCCAGAATGCACGCATCTTATTATCGTCCGGGTGGCGTATATCGCGACTTGCCAGATAGTATGCCGCAATATGAAGAGTCTCAATGGCATACACGTGCACAGGTAGAAGAAAACAATAAAAATAGACAAGGTTCATTATTAGATTTTTTACATGACTTTACAGAACGTTTTGATACTTATGTTGATGAATATGAACAACTATTAACGAATAACCGTATCTGGAAGCAGCGTTTGGTTGATATTGGCGTTGTTGATGCTGAACGCGCAAAGCAACTTGGATTTACAGGTCCTATGTTAAGAGGTTCAGGCATTGCCTGGGATTTAAGAAAATCTCAGCCATACGAAGTATACGATAAATTAGAATTTGATATCCCAATTGGTACTAATGGCGATTGCTATGATCGGTATTTGGTTAGAGTCGAAGAAATGAGACAATCTAACCGTCTGATTAAACAATGCATATCCTGGTTAAGAGATAATCCAGGTCCTGTAATGAGCGATGATCCCAAAGTTGCAGCGCCGCATCGTGAAGAGATGAAAGAAGATATGGAATCATTAATTCATCACTTTAAATTATTTACAGAAGGTTATCCTGTCCCAGAAGGACAAGCTTATTGCGCAGTAGAACACCCTAAAGGTGAGTTTGGTACGTATATTATTTCCGATGGTGCTAATAAGCCTTTTAGATTGAAGATTCGTGCACCGGGCTTTGCACACATATCAGCCATGGACGAAATGGTTGCAGGTCACATGATTGCCGATGTTGTAACTGTAATAGGTACAATGGATATTGTTTTTGGAGAGATTGACAGGTAATGGCTGAAGAAAATTTAAAAATTGCCAGTCTTAATGATAAAGTCAAGGCTGAGATAGATACATGGGTTGCTAAGTATCCTGAAGGTAAGCAAAGTTCAGCAGTTATGTTTGCGCTTAAACTAGCTCAAGATCAAAATGGTGGCTGGTTAACAACAGAACTAATGGATGCAGTTGCTGACTATTTATCTATGGATAAAATAGCTGTTTATGAAGTGGCAAGTTTTTACTCAATGTATGAACACAAGCCAGTAGGTAAACATAAAATCTGTGTTTGTACCAATATTTCCTGCATGGTTTGTGGCTCTGCCAAGATAGTGAAGCATCTGGAAGAAAAACTATCGATTAAGATGGGTGAAACAACTGAAGATAAAAATATTACATTAAAAGAAGTTGAATGTCTGGGAGCATGTGTTAATGCACCAATGCTACAAATTGGCGAAAATTATTATGAAAATCTTACACCAGAAAAAATTGATGAAATTCTGGACGGCCTTAAATAAAGGGCCTTTATTAATTATTGAAAGACAGACTAATACTATTAAAATTAAAGAAAGCTAATGACAAACGAAACCTGTTTTAGAACTTTACAGTACGACAAGCCCTGGACTTTGGAATCATATCTAAAAGCTGGCGGATATAAAGTCTGGCAAAAAATTCTAAAAGAAAAAACGCCTGCAGATGACATAATTGCAGAATTAAAAACTTCAGCATTAAGAGGTCGTGGTGGTGCTGGATTCCCGACAGGTTTGAAATGGAGTTTTATGCCAAGACAGGCACCAGGGCAAAAATACATTGTTTGTAATTCTGATGAAGGTGAACCAGGAACCTGTAAAGACAGAGATATTTTAAGATATAACCCTCATCAGTTAATTGAAGGTATGGCAATTGCTGGTTATTGTATTGGTGCTACAAAAGGTTATAACTATATTCGTGGTGAATTTTGGGAACCCTATACTCGTTTCCAGGAAGCATTGGATGAAGCCTATAAAGAAGGCTATATAGGAAAAGATATTTTTGCTAGTGGTCAGGATTTTGAACTACAAGCTCATCTTGGTGCTGGCGCCTATATTTGTGGTGAGGAAACAGCACTACTTGAATCAATTGAAGGTAAAAAAGGTCAGCCACGTTTTAAACCGCCATTTCCTGCTAGTTATGGACTATATGGACGACCAACCACTATTAACAATACAGAAACACTAGCATCTGTTCCAGTCATCTTAGAAAAAGGTGGTCAATGGTTTTTGGACATGGGCAAACCTAATAATGGTGGAACGAAGCTGTTTTGTGTTTCAGGTAATGTCAATAAGCCAGGGAATTATGAAGTACCAATGGGTTTGCCATTTTCAGAATTATTAGAAATGGCTGGCGGCATGAAAGAAGGTTATAAGCTTAAAGCTGTTATTCCTGGCGGTTCGTCAACACCTGTTATCCCAGGTGAGCAAATGATGGATGTCGATATGGATTATGACTCCATTGCTAAAGCAGGTTCTATGCTGGGAGCAGGTTCTGTTATTATTATTGATGACAAAGTTTGTATGGTGGCAGCATTAGCCAGGTTGGCGCATTTTTATGCGGATGAATCCTGTGGTCAATGTACACCTTGTCGTGAAGGTACGGGCTGGTTATCAAAAGTAGTCCATAGAATTGAGCATGGACATGGCCAGCAATCTGATCTGGATTTATTAGATGATGTTGCAGGTAAAATAATGGGACGTACTATTTGTGCTCTTGGTGATGCTGCAGCAATGCCAGTACAAAGTTTCTTAAAAAATTATCGTGATGAATTTCAATATCATATTGATCATAAAAAATGTATGGTTACAAATTACTAAACTAATATTAACAACAACTATTATTTAATTAACGATTACTAAACAACGAATATTAAACTTGAAAAGTTATTAAACGAATGAACGTAAATATAGAAATTAATGGCAAAGAACTTCAGGCAGAAAATGGAAAAATGCTGATTGAAGTAACGGATGAATTAGGTATTACTGTACCTCGTTTTTGCTATCATAAAAACTTATCAGTTTCAGCTAACTGTCGTATGTGTTTAGTTGAAGTTGAAAAAGCGCCTAAACCAATGCCAGCCTGTGCAACCCCAGTGACAGAAGGTATGAAAGTGTTTACACATTCCCCTAAGGCTCTGGCTGCTCAAAAAGCTGTAATGGAATTCTTGCTTATTAATCATCCGCTGGATTGCCCGGTATGTGATCAGGGTGGAGAGTGTGACTTACAGGATTTTTCAATTGGATATGGTGAAGGTAAATCACAATACGTTGAAGCAAAGCGAGTTATTAAAGATAAAGACTATGGGCCATTAGTCGCAACAGAAATGACTCGTTGTATACATTGTACTCGATGTGTACGTTTTGGCCAGGAAATAGCAGGGATACGTGAAATTGGCGCCACAGGCCGTGGTGAAAATATGGAAATTGGTACTTATATTGAAAAGAGTATTGATTCAGAGTTATCAGGTAATATTATTGATATCTGTCCGGTTGGTGCCTTAACGTCTAAACCATTCCGCTTCCATGCTCGTGCATGGGAAATGCAAAAACACAATGGTGTGGCAGTTCATGACTGTACTGGTTCAAATGTTGAGTTTCATACTTTAAGAGGCGAAATTCAAAGAATTATTGCCAGAGAAAACCAGGACATAAACGATTCTTGGATCTCAGATCGAGATAGATATTCGTATTTAGGGCTTAATAATGAAGATCGAATTTTCAAGCCAATGATTAAAAAATCAGGTAATTGGGAAACAGTCGATTGGGAAGAAGCATTAAACTTTACTGCCGAAGTCATTAAAAACGGTGTCGGTACTATTGGTCCAGATTCATTAGCAACCTTAGTTTCTCCTAATGCTACATTAGAAGAATTCTATTTAGCACAAAAAGTCACCAGAGGATTAGGTAGTCATAATATTGATCACCGATTACAACAAGTTGATTTTAGAGCGCAAGAATCAGATCCGCTATACCCTGGATTGAAAATGAGCGTTAAACAAATTAGCGAGCAGAATGCGATCTTGTTAATTGGATCTAATATTAGAAAAGAACAGCCAATTATTGCTCATCAAGTAAGACAGGCAACTATAATTAACAATGCAAAAATTAGTTTGGTTAATACTCAGCACTATGAAATGAACTTTAATGTGAGTGCAGAATTTGCCGATGATGCTAACATTTTAAATAATTTATTAGCACTTGCTAAAGTTCTGGTTCAAAAAGATAAGATTGACGTTGATAAAGCATTCAGTAAACTTATTTCAAGTGCAAAAGTTACTGATAATCATGAGCAAACAATTGCAGAGCTAAAAACAGACGAAGATTCTTTAGTTATTGTGGGAAACACTGCACAAACGATGAGTAATTACTCACAAATAAAAATTATTGCTTCTTTTATTGCTACGAATACAAATTCACAACTGGCAATTTTAACGCATGGTGGTAATAGTGCATCTGCTTATATCGCCGGAGCAGTTCCTCATAGAGGTCCATGTAACCAGGTTGAAGAAAATGGTTTAACCGCACAAGAAATGTTTAACAAAGATCTAACCACATATATTATCCAGAATATAGAAATTGAAAAAGATTTAATTGGTGGTGACTCAGAAGAAGTTATTAATCACCTAACTAAGGCTAATACCATTTTAATAAGTTCATTCGTTACGGATAAAATGAAAGAATATGCAACGATAATATTACCTGCTGCAATTTATACCGAATCATCAGGTACTTATATCAATGTTTCTGGAACACATCAAAGCATGAATGCAATTACTGAAGCAAAGGCGGATTCTAAGCCTGTATGGAAGATATGGCGTGTTTTAGGTAATTTACTTAATATAAACAATATGGACTATATGAGTTCTGAAGAAGTAAAAGATGAAGTGCTAGATATATTAGGAGATAAAGATATGCAGTCTTCAATAAACTGGATGGACTTCGAGCTAGATCAAGTTTCTAACAGAGCTGAATATAAAGTTAAGCCATTAGGTATTTACGCAGTTGATTCAATAGTTAGACGAGCAGATGCTTTACAAAGAACGGCTGATGGACAGCAATAAACAAATTAGTAAAAGATAAAGAGATAACAAATACATGGAACTAATTTTATCGATTTATGAAATACCACTAATCAACGCACTCGTTAAGATTGTGATGATTCTGGTTCCTTTGCTGCTAACAGTAGCTTATTTTACCTATTTTGAACGTAAAGTAATTGGCTATATGCAAATCAGAATCGGGCCAAATCGTGTTGGACCAAGAGGCTGGTTACAGCCGATTGCTGATGCAATGAAACTCATGTTTAAGGAAATTATATTTCCTCAAAATGCTAGTAAAACACTATTTATTATTGCTCCAATAATTTCTATAGCAACAGCTTTAGCTGCATGGGCAGTAGTACCATTTGGTGCAGAATTAGTCCTTGCTGAGATAAATGTCAGTTTAATCTATATTTTAGCAATGACATCAATTGGGGTTTACGGGGTTATTATCGCCGGTTGGGCATCAAACTCAAAATATGCAATCATTAGCACTCTACGTTCTGCAGCACAAATAGTATCTTATGAAATTGCAATGGGATTTGCATTGGTTGGTGTGATAATGATTTCACATAGTTTAAATATTGGTGATATTGTCAAAATGCAAAGTGGTTCAGGTGTTTGGGGTTGGTATGTTTGGCCACTGCTACCATTATTTGTTATTTATTTTATCTCAGGTGTGGCTGAAACAAATCGTGCACCCTTTGATGTTGCAGAAGGGGAATCGGAAATTGTTGCTGGTTTCCATGTTGAATATTCAGGAATTTTATTCGCATTGTTCTTCTTAGCTGAATATGCAAATATGATTTTAATAGCAGTATTGGCTGCGTTATTATTCTTAGGCGGCTGGTTGTCTCCTTTTGAACAAGTTGAATTTTTAAATTTAGGAGCTAGCTTCTTAGCTGGACCAAGTATTATTTGGTTATTTGCCAAAACAATTATTTTTATGTTCTTGTATTTATGGTTTAGGGCAACTTTCCCTCGTTATCGCTATGACCAAATAATGAGATTAGGATGGAAAGTATTTATTCCTATTACTATCGTTTGGATTTATGTGGTTGGTATCATGTATTACATGGAATTGTCACCCTGGTTTGTGAGAGTGTAAATATTATGAGAGCATTAACACAATTTTTTAAAAGCTTATTTTTATTAGAACTGTTTAAGGGCTTAAGTCTAACAGGCAGATATTTGTTCGCTAAAAAGTTTACCGTTCAATATCCGGAAGAAAAAACACCACAATCATTTCGCTTTCGTGGGCTTCATGCTTTAAGGCGTTATCAAAATGGTGAAGAGCGTTGCATCGCTTGTAAACTTTGCGAAGCAGTTTGTCCTGCGATGGCTATTACCATCGAATCTGAAGAAAGAGCTGATGGTACACGCCGTACAAAGAAATATGATATCGATTTAACTAAATGTATCTTCTGTGGGTTTTGTGAAGAATCATGCCCAGTTGATTCAATCGTTGAAACAAGAATATTTGAATACCATGGTGAAGAACGAGAAGATTTATATATGACCAAAGAAAAATTATTAGCCGTTGGCGATAAATACGAAAGCCAAATTTCCAAGGATAGAGGCGAAGACGCCTCTTATCGTTAATTAATAATAAGATAAAACACTTACGAATAGAACAACAGAGATTAAAACTCAATGGAACTCATCATATTTTACGTATTTTCATCAATTCTAGTGCTTTCAGCAATTATGATGATAACAGTTAAAAACCCAGTAATGGCTGCATTTTATTTAGTTCTGAGTTTTTTTGCGACAGCTCCAATTTGGTTGCTTCTTGAAGCAGAATTTTTAGCAGTGACTTTGGTGCTGGTCTATGTTGGTGCGGTGATGGTGCTATTTCTTTTTGTCGTCATGATGCTAGACATCAATATTGCGACATTAAGAAAAGGGTTTGTAAAAATGCTACCTATTGGAGTTGCAGCAGCTTTAACAATGTTAATGTCTATGATCATGGTTTTTAACTCTGGATATTTCAGTATTGAAAAATATGCAGTACCCGAAAGGCATAGTGCTGATTACAACAATACCGCTGAATTGGGACAAATTTTATATACAGAATATTTATTACACTTTGAAGTTGCAGCCGTCATTTTATTAGTTGCAATTATTGCTGCAATTACCTTAACTCATAGGCGGCGAGCTAATACGAAACATCAAGATATTGATAAGCAAGTTAGAGTTAAATCAAGTGAACGTTTAAAAATTGTAGAAGTGAAAGCCGAAAAGCGAAAATAGAAAGTAAACAGTAGTACAAATAAGTTAAAACTTATTCAAGCAGAGGAAAGGAAAACTACGTGATATCTTTAAGCCATTTTTTAGTACTTGGTGCTGTGCTATTTAGTATCAGTATTGCAGGTATTATCATTAACCGTAAAAATGTAATTTTACTTTTAATGTGCGTTGAATTAATGCTATTAGCCGTCAATATGAACTTCGTTGCATTTTCATATTTTCTTGGAAATGCAGTTGGCCAGGTTTTTGTTTTTTTCATTCTCACCGTTGCTGCTGCAGAGGCTGCAATTGGACTGGCAATTTTAGTTGTCTTATTTAGAAATAAGAGAACCATTAATGTTGAAGATTTAGACGCTTTAAAAGGATAAAAATAGTGTTTGAAACCTATACAAATTTACAAGTCTATTTAGCAATTGTACTGGCACCATTAATTGGTTCAGTTCTAACAGGAATATTTGGTACCTATATGAGCAAAAGAATGGCTCATACCATTACAATTTCAGGTGTTGCACTTTCATTTTTACTATCTTTGGTCGTTTTTAATTATCATATACTTCATGAAATGCCGGATTATAATCAAAATATATATACCTGGTTAAAAACGGAAAACCTTACATTTTCAATTGGATTTTTAATTGATAGCTTAACAGCGATGATGTTGGTTGTTGTTAGTTTTGTATCACTAATGGTTCATATCTATACCATTGGTTACATGGCAGATGATAATGGTTATAAACGCTTCTTTAGTTACATATCATTATTTACCTTCTCAATGTTTATGCTGGTCATGTCAAATAACTTTATGCAGCTGTTTTTTGGTTGGGAAGCTGTTGGCTTAGTTTCCTATTTATTAATTGGATTTTACTATAAAAAAGAAAGTGCTATTTTTGCAAATTTGAAAGCATTTTTAGTTAATCGTGTAGGTGATTTTGGTTTTATTTTGGGTATTGCGGCAGTATTAATGTATTTTAATAGCCTTGATTACGTAGAAGTATTTAAACAGGCACCACAATTTAAAGATGCAATGATTGAAATTATGCCTGGAGAACAATGGTCACTGATGACGGTAATATGCATACTATTATTTATTGGTGCAATGGGTAAATCAGCCCAGGCTCCATTACATGTTTGGTTACCAGATTCAATGGAAGGCCCAACTCCAATTTCTGCTTTAATTCATGCCGCAACAATGGTGACAGCTGGTATTTTTATGGTTAGTAGAATGTCACCTTTATATGAGTTATCTGATACTGCCTTGAGCTTTATCATTTATGTTGGTGCATTTACAGCTTTCTTTATGGGATTATTAGGTATCATCCAAAATGATATTAAACGTGTTGTTGCCTATTCAACCTTGTCTCAACTTGGTTATATGACCGTTGCATTAGGTGTTTCCTCTTATTCAATTGCTGTATTTCATTTAATGACACATGCATTTTTTAAAGCATTATTATTCTTAGCTGCAGGTTCAGTTATTATCGGTATGCATCATGTACAAGATATCCGACAAATGGGTAACTTAAAAAAATATATGCCAATAACGTATATCACATCATTAATTGGAACACTTGCACTAATTGGCTTTCCTGGTCTCTCTGGTTTTTTCTCAAAAGATAGCATTATTGAAGCGGTTCATTACTCAACTTTACCTGCTGCTGAAATTGCTTATTATGCAGTTTTATCCGGTGTATTTATAACGGCTTTTTACAGTATAAGATTATTTATATTAGTCTTTCACGGTAAAGAAAGAATGGATGAACATACAAAACACCATCTTAAAGAATCACCTTGGGTGGTAACACTACCTTTAATTTTATTAGCCATTCCATCGATAGCAATTGGGTGGATGACAATTGAGCCAATGCTGTATGGAGATTACTTTAAATCAGCGATAACTATTAATAGCGTTGCACATCCAAGCCTGAGTATTTTATCTGAAAGTTTTCATGGTGGATTAGCCATGATAACACACGGCTTGCAAACATTACCATTTTGGTTAATGGTTGCAGGTGTTACTTCAGCATGGTTTCTTTATGTTATACAACCAGAATTACCTGGGAAAATTAAGGCTATGTTTTTACCAATATATAAATTATTAGAAAATAACTATGGCTTTGATCAGTTCAATCAATGGTTCTTTGCTGCAGGTTCTAGAAAACTAGGTGGATTTTTATCGTCTATTGGTGATGCACTTTTAATTGATGGACTTGTTGTAAATGGAAGTGCGAAAACAGTAGCATGGTTCGCTTCAGTTATTCGTAAAGTACAAACTGGATACTTATACCACTACGCATTTACCATGTTATTTGGATTAATTGTTCTTTTGATTTATGTCTTAAATTAATAAGAACAGTCATTAGAGTTAGAAAAATTTTTATTTAAAGGTTATATATATGTTTGCGGATTTGCCACTATTGAGCCTCGTTATATGGACACCCATTATAGGTGGTCTACTGGTGCTTGTAACAGGAAGCAAAAATGCAGTTGAAGCAAAAGTACTTTCTTTACTAATATCGATCGTTACTTTTTTCTTCTCGCTATTCTTATATACAGATTTTGATACAACGACTGCAAAAATGCAGTTTACAGAATTCTTACCATGGATTAGTAATTTCCATATTAACTATTCATTGGGAATTGATGGACTATCTATGCCATTAATTTTATTAACAACTTTTATAACAATATTAGTTATTATTGCTGGCTGGAAGGTAATTACCTTCAAAGCAGAGCAATATATGGCTGCATTTCTTATATTAGAAGGGCTAATGGTAGGTGTATTTGCAGCGCTTGATGCCATGTTGTTTTATGTGTTTTGGGAAGCAATGCTAATACCCATGTTCATTATAATAGGTATCTGGGGTGGACCGAATCGTGTATATGCAACGATAAAGTTTTTCCTATATACCTTTTTGGGTTCTGTACTTATGCTAATATCATTTTTGTATATGTATTGGCATGCAAGCCAGATTAATGGTGTTGGAACATTTTCAATATTAGATTTACATCAATTACCACTAGGTATAATGCCTCAGATATTAATTTTTATTTCGTTCTTGCTGGCCTTTGCTGTAAAAGTTCCAATGTGGCCTGTTCATACCTGGCTACCAGATGCACACGTTGAAGCACCAACAGGTGGTTCAGTAATATTAGCAGCCATTATGCTTAAACTTGGTGGTTATGGTTTTGTTCGTTTCAGTTTACCAATCACCCCTGATGCAAGTCAGGCTTTGGATTGGTTAGTGATTGCAATGTCATTGATAGCCATTGTCTATATAGGTTTTGTTGCACTAGCTCAAACCGATATGAAAAAACTTGTGGCTTATTCTTCTATTTCTCATATGGGATTCGTAACCTTAGGTTTCTTCCTCATTTGGCAAATACAATCAAATACTGGAGCAACAGCAGGTGCAGGTATGGGGCTTGAAGGTGCAATGGTACAAATGATTTCTCATGGTTTTATTTCAGGCGCTATGTTCTTAAGTATTGGTGTACTCTATGACAGAGTACATAGTAGAGAAATTAGTGCCTATGGTGGTGTAATCAATAAAATGCCTGCCTTTACAGCTTTTGCAGTATTTTTTGCCATGGCTAACGCAGGCCTTCCAGGAACATCAGGATTTGTAGGTGAATTTATGGTGATAATGGCTGCGTTTAAGGCAAACTTCTGGTATGCATTTACTGCAGCAATAACCTTAATTGTCGGTGCAGCATATTCATTATGGATGGTTAAACGAGTATTTTATGGAGAGGTAAGAAATGATAATGTTGCTTCACTTCAAGATTTAGATGGAAGAGAATTTTTTATAATGACATTACTTGCTATTGCAGTATTAGTATTAGGTGTTTGGCCAGATCCATTATTAGAAGTCATGCATGCTTCTGTTGATAATTTGATGGCTCACATTCAATACAGCAAGTTATAAGCGTAGTTGTTAAAATCCAAATACTGGAAATAAAAAGAAATGTTAACAGATATTAATTTAGTATTACCCGAAATCTTCTTATTAGTAATGATATCCATCATACTGATTATTGATCTCTTTTTAAAAGATGAATCACGTGGTGCAACGTATGTTCTATCAATAGTGACTTTAATTACTACTGCTTTTTTAGTTATTAATAACAGTCCAGAAACAACACAGTTAGCTTTTCACAAAAGTTTTGTTGTAGACCCTATGAGTGTCATACTAAAATCTGTGTCATTACTTGTAGTTGCTGCAGTGTTTATCTATAGCAGAGATTATCTGGTTGATAGAAATTTTTATAAAGGCGAGTTTTTTACATTAAGCTTATTTGGCGTATTAGGTATGATGCTGATGATCTCATCAGCCAATTTCCTTACACTTTATCTAGGCTTAGAACTAATGTCCTTAACAATGTACGCAATGGTCGCAATGCAAAGAGATTCAGATATAGCAGCTGAGGCGGCCATGAAATATTTTGTTCTCGGTGCAATTGCTTCAGGTATGTTGCTCTATGGAATGTCAATTATTTTTGGTGTTGCAAATTCACTTAATCTAGCTGAAATTAATCAGGCGATATCTGTTTCTGAGAATCGTTTAGCACTAAGCTTTGGACTAGTATTCATCATTCTAGGTATTGCTTTTAAACTTGGCGCTGTGCCATTTCATATGTGGATGCCCGATGTTTATGATGGTTCACCAACAGCAATCACAACATATATTGCAACTGCACCAAAAATAGCTGCATTTGTCATGCTTTACAGAGTAATGGTGGAAGGCATGTCAGGTATGATGGTTGATTGGCAATCAATCCTTATTATACTTTCAGTTGCTTCGATGTTTATTGGTAATATTATTGCCATAGCACAATCAAATATTAAAAGACTATTTGCATATTCAACAATCTCTCATGTTGGTTTTATTTTAATGGGTGTCATTACAGGTACAGATAATGGCTATTCAGCCTCTATGTTCTATACAATAAGTTATGTATTAATGAGTTTAGCTGGATTTGGAATAATTCTATTAATGAGCCGTGCAGGATTTGAAGCGAACAATATTGAAGATTATAGTGGCATGAATCAAAAAAGTCCTTGGTTTGCATTTATTATGTTAATTACACTATTTTCAATGGCAGGTGTTCCTCCTATGCTAGGTTTTTGGGCAAAGGTATCTGTACTACAAGAAGCAGTTAATGCTGGTCTAGTTTGGTTTGCAGTTGCCGGTGTCGCTGCTTCAATTATTGGAGCCTATTATTATTTAAGAGTTGTTAAGGTTTTATACTTTGATAAGCCTAAAGATGATACTCCTATTCAAGCTAGTATGGACATGAGGCTACTTTTAAGCGCAAATGGCATATCAATGCTAGCATTAGGAATATTTCCTACATCATTATTAGCATTATGTGTTGATGCAATATAAACGAACATGCTACTTGCAATAAGAAATGAACTCTGTATAATACGCACTTCTTGATGCGGGGTGGAGCAGCCTGGTAGCTCGTCGGGCTCATAACCCGAAGGTCGTTAGTTCAAATCTAGCCCCCGCTACCAAATTTTAGATACTTCCTAATGAAGCTATCTATCTGAATTATAAAAGCTTTCTGGTGAATAACTAGGGAGCTTTTTTGTTTGTATCTACTGGTCTCTTAAAACCTCAGGCGCACTACAGGCGCAAAGTGGAGACTAACATCATGGCTAGCATACAAAAAAGATCCTCAGGCTCATATCGTGTAGAAATCAGAAGAG
>JADGAU010000041.1 GCA_015231865.1 Gammaproteobacteria bacterium
TTTATTTGTTTTCGATAGAATGTTCGCTTATTCTATTGCCTTGAATCAGATTCTTCAAGCAATCAAATTAGCATATAAACATACATGATTAATGAAAATTTTTAAATTTATAATCTTCCTGCTGTTCTTTAATTTGGCTTCCTGTGCCAATGTTCAAGAAAATAGTCGAGTGTACGATCCTTTTGAACCAAGCAATAGGGCTATTTTTGAGTTTAATGATAAATTTGATAGTTACATAATGCAGCCTATTGCAAGAACTTATATAAAACTTCCAGAACTTATGCGTCAGGGTATTAATAATTTCTTTAGTAATCTTGGTGACTTTGTATCACTGATTAATGATATTTTGCAATTAAAACCTGAGCGGGCATCCAACGATGTTATTCGAATTGCATTAAATAGCACCTTTGGTATCTGTGGTATATTTGATATTGCAACTGCTCTGAATATTAATAAAAATAATGAAAGCTTTGCTGATACCCTTGGATATTGGGGAGTCGGTTCTGGAGCATATCTAGTTATACCATTTTTAGGCCCTAGTAACTTTCGTGATGCACCTGCTATGTTTTTTGATTCTTATATAAACCCGGTAAATGAGTTGGAAAATGTTCGTGTAAGAAATTCATTACAGGCAACAAGTTTAATAAATATGAGAGCAAACCTTTTAAAAGTTAGTAATTTAAGCGATGATGTATCTTTCGATCCTTATATTTTTCAGAGAGACTTATACTATCAATATCGTCAAAATAGAATTTATGATGGGGATCCGCCTATGGAAAGTTTTGACGAATTAAATTTTGATGAAATAAAAGAATAATAATTATATGATGTTATCCTACTTAGCCATTATTATTGGTTTTGTCCTTCTGGTTTGGGGGGCAGATAAATTTGTCGAAGGTGCTTCTGCTACGGCAGCCAATTTAGGCGTTAGTCCTTTAATCATTGGTCTGACCATTGTTGGTTTTGGTACCTCTGCACCTGAAATGCTGGTTTCGCTAATGGCGGCTTTAAACGGAAATCCAACTTTAGCTGTTGGTAATGCCATTGGTTCCAACATTACCAATATTGGACTTGTTTTAGGTGTGACAGCGCTCATTGTGCCCTTATCAGTTAAATCAGTAACATTAAAGCGTGAATATCCCATTATGTTTGTCATCATGCTGATTGTCTGGTATTTGATTTTCGATAATAATTTAAATCAAATGGATGGTTGGCTACTTGTTATATTAATGTTTTTAACTTTAGGTTTAATTACTTATTTGGGGTTCAAAGATCAAAAAGGACCTAAAGACCCGATAATAAAAGAATTTGAAAACGAAATTCCACAGGGTATGTCAATGTCTCAAGCAATTTTCTGGCTTATGTTAGGCATGGCAATTCTACTTTTTAGTTCAAAAATACTTGTCTGGGGAGCGGTTAATATTGCCCAAGAGTTTGGCGTCAGCGATTTAGTTATTGGTTTAACAATTATCGCCATTGGTACCAGTTTGCCCGAATTAGCTGCATCTATTGCCGGTGCACTAAAAGGTGAGCATGATATTGTTATTGGTAATATTATTGGCTCAAATATTTTCAATTTATTAGGCGTTTTAGGAATACCTGCCATTGTTGCTCCAATAGCTGAACTACCTGAAACTGTTTTAAGCCGTGATTATTTATTAATGATTGCCTTGAGTGTTGCCTTATTCTTTGTTGCCTTTGGATTTAACGGCAAAGGGACGATTAAACGTTATGAAGGTCTACTCTTGCTTGCCAGTTATATTTTTTATATGATTTCTATCTTTTTCTCAATTTAAACCATTTAAAAGGACGACTATGCCATTAGACTCTATACTTGAAAAAGCAAAGCCAATAAAACTATTAATTTGTGATGTTGACGGCGTAATGACGGATGGAAGTCTTTATTATGATGATAATGGATACGAATTTAAATCGTTTAACTCACTTGATGGTCATGGTATTAAGATGCTTAAATCCACCGGTGTTGATTTAGCTATTATTACAGGTAGAACCTCAAATATTGTTCTACATAGAATGAAAAATCTCGGTATTGATAAAATATATCAGGGTCAAGAAGATAAAGTTGAAGCTTTTGAACAATTAATCAAAGAAACTGGCTTGTTAGCAAAAGAAATTGCCTATATTGGTGATGATGTTGTTGACTTACCCGTTATGACTAAAGTCGGTTTTTCAATTGCTGTTGCAAACTCTCATGAATTTGTGATTAAGCACGCTCATTGGAAGACACAAAGAAATGGTGGTCATGGTGCCGTCAGAGAAGCTTGTGAATTCATTATCAGTGCCCAGGGAAATTTAGATAATTTACTCAATAGTTATCTTTAAATACCCAAGTTAAATGCAAAAACTTTTCAAATTTAAATCATTTGTTATTTTATTTGTTTTTATATTATTGTCGTCAGTTTATATAGAAGTTAATCAAACTCTTGAACAATTGGATAATCAAAAATCTGTCAATATTAATACAATTGACAATAAAATTGATTCTTTTATTAAAAAAGCAAAAATAATTAATTATGAAGATGGCGTTCCTAAATTTTATCTAAACGCTGAAAGTATTAATTATTTTTCTGACTCAGAAAAGGCACAATTAAGAAAACTGAGTATTAGAATTCTTACTGGAAACGACATACAAGCTAACAAACTTAGCTGGTTAGCAAGCGCAGATAATGCCTATTTTTATGACAAATCAGATAAAATTTCTCTAATTAATCATGTAAAGATAGTTAAGCAACTTAAAAATAAACCAGATAACTTTGAAGTAAGTACAGATTATATTGAATTTTTCCCCAAAAATTCCTATGCAAAAACCGGACACCCCGTTACAATCTTAAGCAACAATTCAACATTATCAACAGATGGTTTAAAAATTGATTTCGAACAACAAAAATTTCATTTACTAAAGAAAGTTCGATATCAAGAACTATTCTAAAAACTGATTTTATTAAAACACCCATGTATGAACTCTATTAAGCTCATTTTATTATTCTACCTTTGCATTACCAATATTGCTCATGCCTTAGATAGCGATAAAAACCAGCCAATTTCTTTAAATGCGGATAGTGCAGATATAAATGATCTTAAAGGAATTAGTATATTTACTGGAAATGTCATTCTTACTCAGGGAAGCCTGACATTGAAAGCCAATAAGCTAACAGCAATTTATGATAAAAGTAGAAAGATCCATAAAATCATTGCAGAAACTGATAAAAATTCTAATACCCCTGCATCTATAAAACAATTACCTGAAGGTAAAAATGAATATATACAAGCACAGGCTAATACGATTAATTATCTTATAAAAAATGGGAAAATAAGACTATTAGGTAAGGCATCTTTTTGGCAAGAAAATAGTGTTTTTCGTGGCGAAATCATAGATTATGATATTGATAAAGCAATGCTTAAAGCGATAGGAAACCCAATAGGGAAACAAGGAACTACTGAAAAAGAACGGGTTCACGTAACATTTGATCCTAAAATAGCGAACTAGAACCTTAATATGAGACAACTTTCAGCAGTAAAAATAAATAAAACGTTTAAAAAAAAGCAAGTGGTAAATGATGTGTCTGTTGACATTAATGCTGGCGAAATTGTTGGATTACTTGGACCAAATGGTGCGGGTAAAACAACCAGTTTTTATATTATCGGCGGCTTAATTCAGGCTGACTCAGGTCAGGTTCATCTAGATAATGAGCCAATACAACATTTACCAATGCATGTTAGAGCAAAAAAAGGAATTGGTTATTTAGCCCAGGAAGCTTCTGTTTTCAGACATTTAAGCGTAGAAGATAATATATTAGCAGTTCTTGAAAACCGCGAAGATTTGAGCCCTTTACTGCGCCAAGAAAAATTAGATTTGCTTATTCGCGAGTTTAATTTAGATCATGTTCGTCAATCTTTAGGTATTAGCCTATCTGGTGGTGAAAGAAGACGGGTTGAAATTGCCAGAACACTGGCCATTGAACCAAATTTTATATTGCTTGATGAACCCTTTGCAGGTGTTGATCCAATTTCTGTTATTGATATTCAACAAGTGATTAAAGAGCTAACAAAAAAGAAAATCGGCATCTTAATTACCGATCACAATGTTAGGGAAACGCTATCAATCTGCCACAGAGCCTATATTTTAAATAGTGGTCAGGTGATTGCTTCTGGTCAGCCTGATGAATTACTAAGTAATAATGAAGTCAGAAAAGTTTACTTAGGAGAGAGCTTTTCACTATAATAAAGCTAGCTATTTGAATGAGTGTTTATAAAAAATAAAATGAAGCAATCTCTACAACTGAAAATTGGTCAACAACTGACCATGACTCCCCAACTGCAACAGGCAATTAAGTTGTTGCAGTTGTCGAGTTTAGACTTGCAAAGCGAGATTCAAGAAGCACTCGATTCAAATATGATGTTGGAGGTTGATGATTCGCATGATGACAACATTCAAACTAATGAAGAAAATACTTATAGTGATCCGACTGAGCTCCTTTCCACTAATGAAGTTTCTACAAAACAAACATCAGATGAAACATCAATTGACAATTTAAGTAAACAGGTCGATGAAGTTTTAGCCAATGAAAGACAACAGAAATCTTCAAGTGACAAAGATAGTTCGCCTGATACTGCTCAGGTAGATTTTGAAGATATTCAAAATACAATTCCCTCCGAGATCTCATCAGACACTGACTGGGATGAAATTTTTGATTCTAATGCTATTCATGCTTCTAGTAATGCACCAAACTACAATAATGGTAATAGTGATCTGGATTATTTGGAAAATGCCAGTCAGCAAGGTGAATCTATCCAACAATACCTTGAGTCTCAACTTGAATTGACTCCTATGACTGATATCGATAGAGAAATCGCTTCAACGATTATTGACAGTATTAATGAAAGTGGTTTTCTTGAAGCGAGCATTGAAGAATTATGCCAAACCCTATCTTACTTACCAGATGTTGAAAAAGAAGAAATAGAGGCTGTACTTCACTTAATTCAAACTTTCGACCCTCCAGGTGTTGCAGCTAAAGATCTGCAGGAATGTCTATTGATTCAATTAAACTTACTAGATCCTGATACAAGTTTAGTAAATGAAGCCAAATTAATTATTAGCAGATATCTAAATTTGTTAGCCAGTCGGGATTTAAATACTTTAAAAAGACGCACAAAAATTGGTGAGGATACGTTAAAAAGTATTATTAAATTAATCACTTCATTAAATCCTCGTCCCGCTGGTCAAATTACGCAACAAAATACACAATATATTATTCCTGATGTTATTGTAAAAAAAATAAATGGCGTATGGCATGCTGAACTTAATCAGGAATCAGTGCCTCCTTTAACCATTAATAAAGAATATTTGGCTTTAATTAAGGAAATGAAAAATTCTCCTGATTCGACTAATATTAAAGATCATTTGCAAGAAGCTCGTTGGTTTATAAAAAGTATTCAATCGCGCAATGATACTTTAATAAGAGTAGCCCGGTGTATTTTAGATTTTCAGCAAGACTTTTTTAATTATGGCGATGAATACATGAAAGCTTTGGTCTTAGCTGATATCGCTGAGGTAGTCGGTATGCACGAATCAACCATATCAAGGGTAACAACGCAAAAATATATGCATACGCCTAAAGGTGTTTTTGAACTGAAATATTTCTTCTCTAGTCATGTGAGTACTGCTTCTGGTGGAGAAGCTTCTGCTACAGCCATTAGAGCTATTATTAAGAAAATAATTTCACAGGAGAATACATTAAAGCCATTAAGTGATAATAAACTTTCACAAATGTTAGCTGAACAAAATTATAACGTCGCCAGAAGAACAGTTGCAAAGTATCGGGAATCAATGTCAATCCCACCTTCTAATGAACGTAAGACACTTGTGTAGTATAATAAAAGATTGTTTGTTATTTGGAGTTAAACAGTAATTAATATTACTGCCGATATAATTACAGAAACGTTTGTTTAATGAATATATAAAACGCTTTGTAATCATAAATACTTGTAATATTTATAAATACAGTGCGGCTTTTTTTATTTTAACGATTGAGTGTATACTCCAAGAGTACCTTACTCGGGTCGCAGTAGTACATGATTGAGCTAAAAAGAAAATATTACGATGCGCTGGTTTTCAAAGATTAAGAGTATATACCTATAAATGATTACAGAAATATAAAAAAAAAGATACTATATATTAAAGAGTAAGCATAGCACTTTACAATGATATAGTTACAGACTAAGGAGTTAAAAATGAAAATTGATATTACAGGTCACCACATTGATGTAACAGATTCACTAAGAGAATACGTTAATGATAAAATGGATCGTGTTGAGCGACATTTTGACCTGGTCAATTCTGCACATGTGATTCTGAGTGTAGAAAAAAATAGACAAAAAGCAGAAGCTACTCTCAGCTTAAAGGGAAATAAAGTATTCGCTGAGTCTGTAGATGAAGATATGTATGCTGCCATTGATAACCTCGTTGATAAACTTGACCGTCAAGTCAAAAAACATAAAGAAAAAATCACCAATCATCATAAATCAGATGCCAATTTTAAATATCAGGAACAATAAGCTTGTTTAAAAGCAATGCTTTGATATAAAATACCACTTTCACAGCATTGCTTTTCTTTCTTGATGTTTAATAATTCATGATAAAAATCAGTCAACTGCTTCGGCCTGAATCAGTACAGTTTCAGATAGAAGCTAATAGTAAAAAATCCCTTCTGGAATTACTTAGTATTTCTTTTACAGATATATTACCTCAATATGATGAACATCAATTGTTTGATACATTTTTGCAAAGAGAACGTTTAGGAAGTACTGCAATTGGTCAGGGAGTTGCTATTCCCCATGCCCGTATTCCTGGAAATATGGAAACTATAGCAAGCTTTATTTCTCTTAAAAATGCCATTAATTTTGATGCATCTGATGAGCAAGACGTTAATTTATTTTTCGCCCTGGTTATACCGGAAAGTTCCACTCAAGAGCATCTATCCATTTTAGCCACTTTGGCTCGTTTTTTCAGAGAAGAAAAAAACCGCCAGAAAATACTTGGCGCAAATTCCTCTGAAGATATTTATCAAATTCTTTGTCGAATTAATTAAATTCTAGGGCGTGACCAATCCTAATTTAATACATGCACTTTATATTGGTCATGTATGGCCAGAACCTCACTCTTCTGCTGGTGGATACAGAACTCTAGGTCTCGTCAACGCATTTTTAGAAAACAAATTTGAACTTTCATTTTGTTGTGCTGCAGCCACTAATGAGCATAGCTTTGCTTTGAATCAACTTGGTGTAAAATGTTATGATATTGAACTAAATAATAATAGTTTTGATCTATTGCTTAAAAAAATCAAACCCGATATCATTATTTTTGATCGCTTTATGACCGAGGAACAATATGCCTGGAGAGTAGATAAAGTCATACCATCTGCAGTAAAAATATTAGATACCGTTGATTTACACTTTCTTAGAAGAGCTCGACAGATAGAGCACAAAAAACAACTATTAAATGACCAACAAAAGATCACCTCAGAAATAAAACAACTTAACTTACAGTCAGAAGATTCAATTAGAGAAATAGCCTCAATTTTGAGGTGTGATTTAAGCTTAATTATCTCTAGTTTTGAGTATCAACTATTAATTAAAAAATTTAATATTGATAGTAAGCTGTTAGTTTATTGTCCATTTATGCTTACTTCAGACGATAATAAAAGCAACAATAACTTTGAGCAAAGACAAAATTTTATACAAATTGGAAATTTTATACATGCACCTAATTGGGATGCATTACTCTGGACTAAAAAACATATATGGCCATTAATTAGAAGACAATTAAAAAGTGCCGAGTGTCATATCTATGGCGCCTATAGTACAAATAAGGTTGAGCAATTACACGATGAAAAAAATGGCTTCTTCATAAAAGGCAGAGCCTATAATCTTAATGAATTAATGAAGCGATATAGAATAAACCTTGCTCCACTACGCTTTGGCGCAGGTATTAAAGGAAAAATTGCTGATGGGTACATAAATGGACTACCTAATATTACGACTCCAATTGGTGCTGAAGGAATGTGTGATAAGCATCATTGGGGAGGTATCATTGCTGACACTACGGAATCATTTGCTAATGCAGCAATTGATTTATATCAGGATAAAGATCATTGGTTGCAAGCACAACAAAATGGCTTTAAATGTATTGAATCGATTCATAATGAAAAAAAAATTCAAAAAGTATTCATTGAAAAAGTAACGACTATTTTTGATAACTTAAAAGCTCATCGACAATCTAATTTTTTAGGTACTATGTTAAACTATCATTTTCATCAAAGAACTAAATATTTATCGCGCTGGATAGAAGAAAAAAATAAAAATCAGATGGATTAACTATTATGCCTGAACATCATGCATTAATTATTGATGACGAAGTTGATATTTGCGAACTATTAGAGTTGACTTTAAATAGAATGGGAATCAAAACTCATTCAGCAAACGATATTTCAACTGCAATAGAACTTTTATCTCACCAGCCTTTCACAATCTGCTTAACAGATATGAAATTACCTGATGGTAATGGTATCGAAATCGTTAAGCATATTAAGCAAAACTATTCACATATACCGGTTGCTATGATAAGTGCCCATGGGAATATGGACCATGCAATTGAAGCAATGAAAGCAGGTGCATTTGATTTTGTTTCTAAACCAATGGTGCTTTCAGAGTTAAGACATTTAGTTAATGCTGCCATTAAATTAGCTGAAGCAGAACAGGAAATTCTGAGCAATACAAATCAAGCAATAATAAATACTGATTCAGAGAACAGTGGCACGCTTTCTTCCTTCTCGAGTAAAAAACTTCTAGGTGAATCTCCCGCAATTCAAGAAGTTCGACAATTAATTGTTAAATTATCAAAAAGTATGGCCCCTGTTCATATATCTGGAGAATCTGGAACCGGTAAAGAATTGGCCGCAAGACTTATACACGAAACTAGTCCTCGTAAGAATGCGCCATTTGTACCGATCAACTGTGGTGCAATACCCGGTGAATTAATGGAAAGTGAATTTTTTGGGCATAAGAAAGGTAGTTTTACTGGCGCAACAAAGAATAAAATTGGACTGTTTCAGGCCGCCAATGGAGGCACCTTATTTCTAGATGAAATTGCTGATTTACCCTTACCTATGCAGGTGAAATTATTACGAGCAATTCAGGAAAAATCTATTCGTGCTATTGGTGAAGAGCATGAAAGAAAAATTGATGTACGGATCATTAGTGCGACACACAAAGATTTACAACAACTGGTTCATGATGAAAAGTTTAGACAGGATTTATTTTACCGGATAAATGTCATTGAATTACAAATGCCTAATTTAAGAAACTGTATTCAGGACATTCCCATTTTATCCCAATACTTTTTATCTAAACTAAATAAGAACTTATTAAATAACACTGAAATAAAACTTGATAACAATTCAATAAAAGAACTGCAGAGTTATGACTTTCCCGGAAATGTCAGAGAACTAGAAAATATTTTAGAACGCGCCAGTGCATTATGCGAAAATAATACAATAACAGCTCAGGACTTAAACTTATCAACGTCAAATTTAACAAGCAAACAAAGTTTTCTTGAATTCGACCCTGAAGAAAATACAAATGGAGAGTTGCCAAATCGAGAAAAACTTATTTTTACTTTAGATGCAACTAAGTGGAATAGAAAAGCAGCTGCCTCCATTCTTGGTATTAGCTATCGACAACTGCGCTATAGATTAAAGAAATTGAATCTTGAATGATGAATAGCATTAGATAAGAAGTTAAAACTAGCTGCATCACTTAGTAATGCAGCTAAAGCTAAAGCTTGTATTATAGCTGATTAACATCTCTAACAGCCCCTTTAGATGCTGAAGTAGTCATAGCGGCATAAGCCTTTAATGCGGAAGAAACTTTTCTTTGTCTTACTTCAACAGGTTTCCAACTATTTTCTTTTTCATCCATAGAAACTCTTCTTTTTGATAACTCTTCGTCACTCAATTTAACGTTAATGGTTCGTTGAGGAATATCAATTTCTATAATATCACCTTCATTAATTAAACCAATTGCCCCCCCTTCTGCTGCTTCGGGAGAAACATGTCCAATTGACAAGCCAGAAGTGCCACCAGAGAAACGACCATCCGTTAATAAGGCGCAAACCTTGCCTAAACCTTTCGATTTAAGATAGCTGGTCGGATACAGCATTTCCTGCATTCCAGGACCACCTTTCGGTCCTTCATAACGTATAACAACAATATCACCTGCGACAACTTTATCAGCAAGAATGGCCGCTACAGCACTATCCTGACTTTCAAATACACGCACACGCCCAGAAAAAACTAAAATGGACTCATCAACGCCTGCCGTTTTAACAACACAGCCATCCAAAGCTATATTGCCATATAAAACAGCTAAACCGCCATCCTGACTATAGGCATTAGCAATTGAACGAATACAACCATTTTGCCTGTCTAAATCCAAAGTCCAGCGATTGTCCTGGCTAAAGGCTGTTTGCGTTGGTACGCCTCCTGGGGCTGCCTGGAACATGGTTCTAACTTTTTCATCTTCACTTAAGGTTATATCATATAGTTTTATCGCATTGGCGACTGTGTCGGTATGAACTGTTTTTTCATTAGAATTTAATAAGTTGGCACGTTCTAATTCACCTAAAATACCAATCACACCACCTGCACGATGAACATCTTCCATATGATAGGTTTGTATACTTGGAGCAACCTTGCATAGATGCGGTACCTTACGAGACAATCTATCAATATCAGCCATAGTAAAATCAACTTCAGCTTCTTGCGCTGCAGCTAATAAGTGTAAAATAGTATTGGTAGAACCACCCATGGCGATATCGAGGCACATAGCATTTTCAAATGCACCAAAAGATGCAATACTACGAGGTAACACACTATCATCATCTTCTTCGTAGTAACTTTTAGCCATTGTCACTATCGTTCTTGCAGCCTGTAAAAACAAACTTTCTCTATCTGAGTGTGTTGCTAATAGTGAGCCATTTCCAGGTAAAGCTAGTCCTAAAGCCTCGGTCAGACAATTCATAGAATTAGCCGTAAACATACCAGAACAGGAACCACAAGTTGGACAGGCCGAACGTTCCATAACATCAGAGTCCTGGTCACTAACACTATCATCAACCGCCGCAACCATGGCATCAACTAAATCAAGTCGAATTTCTTTTCCATTTAAGACAGCCTTACCTGACTCCATAGGGCCACCAGAAACGAAAATGGCTGGAATATTTAATCTTAATGCAGCATTTAGCATACCAGGTGTAATCTTGTCGCAATTAGAAATACAAATCAGCGCATCTGCACAATGGGCATTACACATATACTCCACTGAATCAGCTATAATTTCGCGTGATGGCAGGCTATACAACATTCCATCATGTCCCATAGCAATACCGTCATCAACAGCAATGGTATTAAATTCTTTTGCCACCCCTCCCGCTTTTTCAATTTCAGCAGCAACCAATTGACCAAGATCTTTTAAATGAACATGACCCGGTACAAACTGTGTAAATGAATTTGCGACTGCAATGATAGGTTTTTTAAAATCTTCGTCTTTCATACCAGTGGCTCGCCACAAAGCACGAGCACCAGCCATATTACGACCACCTGTGGAAGTTTTAGAACGGTATTGAGGCATAATCTTCTCTTTAAAATAATCTATCGAATATGAATTTGTTAATATTAATTAAGTATTAACACTAGGTTTATATGTTAATATATTAACGATCATAATAAAACCTAGATAATACAGTTAAACCAGATTTAAGATTCTATCCCATCATGATTACCTTATCAGAAAATAGTTTTTCACAGCAAGCACAACAATTATTTGTGCAGCTATTCCGTGATGCGACGCCATTTATCAATGCATTCAGGCATAAAACCTTTATCATTTATTTTAGTGATACGCTATTTACTGGCAGTCAATTACATTCTTTTGTACGTGACTTGACGTTATTGCATAGTTTAGGCATAAAGTTAGTATTAGTTCATAGTACCCGAAATATTATTAATCAGAAACTTGATGAAGCCAAAATAAGCTATAAAATCAATGATGAGTTGAGAATAACCACTAAAGAACAATTAGCTATCATAAAAAATATCTATGGTGATATACGTTTTGAACTAGAAAACTTATTTATTAAAAGTATCAATAACAATCTACAAGCTTCAGAAAAAAAAGAGGTTAATAATTTAAATATTGTCTCAGGTAATTTTGTAACTGCCCAGCCTTTAGGTATTTTAGATGGTATAAATTATCAGCATACTGGCAAAGTACGTAAAATAAATGCTGAAAAAATACAATCATTATTAAATGATGAAAATATTGTCTTATTATCTCCTCTTGCGAGTTCGCCCTCTGGTGAAATATTCAACCTTGAAGCTGCCGACTTAGCAACTGAATGTGCAATCAAAATTCAGGCAGATAAATTGATTTTTATTACTCAAAATAAAGGCTTATATAAAAAGGGGCAAATTATTCAAGAAATCACAAGCCTTGAATTGAAACATAATTATTTACCTGAACAAGCGGAAAGTCTATCAGTGGCAGAAGTAAATCAATTAAAAAGAATTATTTATGCTGCAGATAATGGTATTAATAAAATTCAACTTTTAGACTATCAACATGATGGTGGTCTTTTATTAGAAATATTTACTAACCAGGGCATTGGCACTTTAATTTCACGGGATAATCTGGAAGAAATATGCCAGGCACAAGAAGAAGATATTAACGGCATCAAGCAACTAATTAAACCCTTAGAAGAATCTGGAAACATTTTAACTAGAACAATTGAACAACTGAGTAATGATATTGATAATTTTTACGTTATTAAACGTGAATCACAAGTCATTGCTTGTGCTGCTCTTTATCAATTTCAGCACAGTCAAACTGTACAAAGCAAAGAAGCAGAACTTGCCTGCTTAGCTGTTAATCAATCCTACCAACATTCTGGTCGAGCTAGTAAATTATTTAATTTTATCTGCAATGAGGCACGTCAGAGACAGATTAGCCTCATATATGTTTTAACAACCCAAACATCTCATTGGTTTAAGGAAAGAGGTTTTATTAAAGGAAAATTTGAGGACCTTCCAAAAGAAAAGCAACATTCAATTAATAAGAATAGAAAGTCGGAAGTATATTTCTACAAAACGTAAGAAACCACAGTCATAACCTTAAAGTTATAACAATGTTAATGATTAATGACCTATTCTACCAGCTACTGTCTCTGGACTAACTTATAGAAACTGGCATACAGCCTAAGCAGTAACGTCTAATAAACCGCCAGTTTTACTATTTGTTTGCGTAACACTAGCTGCTTCTGTTGGTTGCGAAACAGCCTGGGTTGATTGAGTTTCAGTCCCTGACTCAGTTCCCAAAGTTTTGCGCATAACATTAGCCGTTGTAGAATCCCCATTACTTTGAGCAGTCGCTACAAACGATGCACCTGTTGAAACACCTGAAATATCCATTGCCATCGTAGTCACCCTAAATAAAACATTTATTTGTAAGTATAACAGATAATTCAAAAAATATACTGTTATCAGGCAAATAATTTAAAAAATTACAATAACCCCTAACTACAATAGTATTATCGACCCACTTTAACAAAACTTTAGGAATTTAATTAAATTATTTAAAATAATTTTGCTCCAGGCCAAATGACTCGTGCAAGGCTCTAACTCCAAGTTCTAAATATTTTTCTTCCACAACGACTGATATTTTAATTTCTGAAGTTGAAATCATCGCAATATTAATTCCTTCATCTGCAAAGACTTTAAACATCTGACTTGCAATACCAGCATGGGAACGCATTCCGACACCGACAAGAGAGATTTTAACAATTTTATTATCGCCCTTGACTTCTTTAGAACCAAACTTTTCGGATGCATCATTCAATATTTTCATTGATTGTTCATAATCATTACGGTGAACAGTAAAAGTTAAGTCAGTTGTTCCATCAGCACTGATATTCTGAATAATCATGTCAACTTCAATATTTTTATCACTGATACAGTCCAAAATTTGATAAGCAATACCAGGTTTGTCAGGAACTCCCGTTATGGTTACTTTTGCTTCATCTCTATTAAAAGCAATTCCTGATATTAGTGCACTTTCCATTTCTTTATCCTTATCATCTATATCATAACTAATCAGTGTACCTTCACCCTCTTCAAATGAAGACAGAACTCTAAGTGGAACATTATATTTTCCGGCAAATTCAACCGCCCTGATTTGCAGAACTTTAGAACCTAAACTGGCCATTTCCAACATTTCTTCAAAAGTAATTCTTTCTAAACGTCTAGCTTGTGGCACAACTCTGGGATCAGTTGTATAAACACCATCAACATCCGTATAAATTTGACATTCATCTGCTTTCAGAGCTGCTGCTAAAGCAACTGCAGTTGTATCAGAACCACCACGACCAAGAGTGGTGATATTATTAAATTCATCAATACCTTGAAACCCTGCAACAACAACGACCTTACCTAAATCTAAATCGGCTCGAATATTTTTATCATCAATATCCAGTATTCTGGCTTTATTATGAGCACTATCCGTCAAAATATGAACCTGACTACCGGTATAAGATCTGGCTTGAATACCAATTTGATGAAGCGCCATGCTAAGCAATGCAATTGTTACCTGTTCACCTGTTGAAAGAAGAACATCAAACTCTCTTGGGGTTGGAGGTAGCTCCCCCATTGATTTGGCTAGCTCTGTTAAACGATTTGTTTCACCACTCATAGCGGAGACAACGACGACAATTTGTTCACCATTTTCAACATGTTTCTTAATCTTCGTAGCAACATGTTGAATTCTTTCTGGCGTACCAACTGAAGTACCACCAAATTTTTGTACAATTAAAGGCATAATATATAAGTTAAAAGTTAAAAGTTAAAAGTTAAAAGTTAAAAGTTAAGTCTAAAGTCTAAAGTCTAAAGTCTAAAGTCTAAAGTCTAAAGTCTAAAGTATTATAAAGTGTGGCTTATATTTGTGTCTTAATCCAATCCTGCACACTATTAATTGCAGCATTTAGGTTTTCAGGTTGACTACCGCCTGCCATTGCCATATCGGGACGACCACCACCTTTGCCGCCAACCTGTTGGGCAACAAAATTGACCACATCACCAGCCTTAATTTTGCTGGTTAGATCTTTACTAACGCCGGCAATAAGGTTAACTTTATTATCAGAAGCAGTACCTAATACCACAACACAGGAGCCCAATTTATTTTTTAATTGATCTACGGTTTCTCTCATAGACTTTGGATCAACACCATCTAGTTTAACCGAAAGTAATTTTATCCCGGCAATCTCTACCGCATTATTGGCTAAATCTCCTCCTTGAGAAGAAGCTAATTTACTTTTAAGTTGCGCACATTCTTTTTCTAATTGCTTATTTTGCTCAAGTAATTGACTTATTTTTGCTTCAATATTATGAGGCTGAGCTTTTAACAACAATATAATATTCTGTCTAGCTGCATCCTGTTGTTCAATTGATTCTAAAGCAACTTCTGCTGTTACTGCTTCTATACGTCTAACTCCTGCCGCCACACCTGATTCAGATATAATTTTAAATAATCCTATATCACCAGTTCTGGAAACATGTGTTCCGCCACAAAGTTCAATTGAAAATTCACTCATACTTAAAACACGAACCTTATCATCATATTTCTCACCAAACAAAGCCATAGCACCACTATTTTTAGCTTCATCAATATCCATAACTTGTGTTTTTACTTCATGGTTTGCACGAATTTGAGTATTAACCAGACGTTCTATTTCAGTGATTTGTTCATTTGTTATGGCTTCAAAATGTGAAAAATCAAAACGAAGTTTTTGAGCATCAACCAAAGAGCCTTTTTGCTGTACATGCTGGCCTAATACCTGACGTAATGCTGCATGTAACAAATGTGTTGCCGAGTGATTCGAAGCAGTTGCCTGACGGGTATGAGCATTTACTTTTGCATCAATAGTCTGACCTATAGCTAAAGTACCAGATAACAATTTACCAATATGTAAAAACTTTTTGCCATTTTTTTGTGTATCCAGGACATCAAAAACTATTGGATTATCACCATTTTCAGCTATTAATTGTCCAAAATCCCCGACCTGGCCACCAGACTCTGCATAAAATGGTGTTGAACTCATCACAACGATAGCTTCATCACCTGGTTTAATTTGCTGAACTGATTGATGATCAACAAAAATATCGGTTATTTTAGAATCTTGACTAAGATTTGCATAACCACAAAATTCGGTAACTTCACTGGTCTGTTCTGAGAAATTAAAGTTCGCTTTTTCTTCTGCAGAAAATCCACCGGCTGCACGAGCACGGTTTCTTTGCTCTTCCATAGCAATATCAAAACCGGCTTGATCCAGTTGTAAATTTCTTTCGCGAGCAATATCGGCAGTCAAATCTAAAGGAAAGCCATAGGTATCATATAACTTAAAGGCGACTGTTCCTGGAATTATGTCATTTGTTAAAGATTGAATTTCACTTTCCAGAATTTCCATTCCCTGCTCAAGTGTTTCAGCAAATCGTTCTTCTTCTTGTAGTAAAACCTTCTCCACTTGCTGTTGTTTTTCTATTAACTCAGGATAAGCATCACCCATTACTTTTGACAAACTAGCTACCAGTTTTGAAAAGAACATATCGCGAATGCCTAGCTTATGACCATGTCTGATTGCTCTTCGTATAATCCGTCTTAACACATAGCCTCTACCTTCATTAGAAGGAATAACGCCATCAACAACTAAAAATGTGCTGGCTCTAATGTGGTCTGCAATAACTCTTAATGATTTATTTTCCAGATCTTTACAATCCGCAATTTTAGCAGCATCCTTAATTAGTGCCTGAAAAAGATCAATATCATAATTATTATGAACATTCTGAAGAATCGCTGTTAGTCGCTCAAGCCCCATCCCTGTATCAACTGAAGGCTTTGGTAAGTCAGTTAATTTTCCTGACTTGTCACGATCGTACTGCATAAAGACCAGATTCCAGATTTCAATATATCTATCTCCGTCCTCATCTGGTGAACCTGGTGGGCCACCTGCTACATCTTCGCCATGATCATAAAATATTTCCGTACAAGGCCCACAAGGGCCAGTATCCCCCATAGACCAAAAGTTATCTTTAGCTCCAATTCTGGAAAATCTTTCAGGCGATACTTTAACATCGTTTAACCATATACCTTCAGCATCCTTATCTTCATTAAAGACGGTTACCCATAGTTTTTCTTCTGGTAAACCGATGACATTGGTCAAAAAATCCCAGGCGTATTCAATGGCTTCTTTTTTAAAATAATCACCAAAGCTAAAATTACCCAACATTTCAAAAAATGTATGATGGCGTGCTGTATAACCGACATTTTCAAGATCATTATGCTTTCCACCTGCTCTAACACAACGTTGACTTGTTGTCGCAGTCGAATAAGGTCTTTGTTCATTACCTAAAAAAACATCTTTGAACTGAACCATTCCTGCATTGGTAAACAATAGAGTGGGATCGTTTGCAGGAACAAGAGGACTACTGGCTAAAATTTCGTGTCCTTTACTATGAAAGTAATCTAAAAATGCTTGTCTGACTTGTGCTGCTGTTTTAAAATTTTCTGATGCGGCCATAATTTATTTTCTTAATAACTATTTTCTTAATAATAGCTGTCTTGTTAGTAAATGTCTTTTGAATATAAAACACAATTGATTAAATCAACTGGATAACCTCGTTGATATAAAAACCTGGATTGTTTTATTATGTCTTTATTATCACTTGGCAATTCTTTGCCATATTTCTTTATTCTTTGATTTTTAATTTCATCTAACCACTCTTCGTTGCTAATATCTGATAGATAATCACTAATTAGTTCACTTTCAATACCTTTTTGAACAAGCTCATGACGAATTTTTACTGGGCCTACGCCTTTGCGTCTTTTACTACGAATAAAAGTTTCGACAAATCTATGTTCATTTAATAAGTTATCTGCAATTAATTGCTCAAGAAGCAAGGTTATTAATGAGTTTATTTCATCATCATTATTTTGATCATATTTCTTTAATAACTTATCTGATAATTCTTTTTTGGAATGCTCGCGGGTAGCCAAAATATTCATTGCTGTCAAACGAATTGAAGATAAAGAAACAGACAATAGGAAACCCTCACTCATCCCTTATGGGGCAAGGATTGTATAACAAATCCTATAGTAAAAGCTATACTTCATGTGATTAAATAATGAATATTATTCTGCTAATAGAATTCGCAGAATCATCATATAGATTTGATTATTAGATAAAGTTAAATAAATTCAAACTTTGAATTTTTGTGAATGATTGTTGTGCTGCTTGCAGACCCATTTGTTGAAGCTTCATATCACTGACTGCGGTAGCATAATCCAGATCTTGCGAATCTGACATGCTTGTTTGCACCTGAACAAGGAAATCTGCATTAATGTTTCGTTGGCTTTCTGTGGCATTATGCCTTGCCCCCATTGTTGATTGAATATCAACAATATGCTTCAAGGATGCATCAATATTGTTAATTGCCCGTTCCATAGAGTCATGAAAAGTCTCCGGGGAATTTTCAAACCCGCTATCTGTTATAACACTTGGAGATTCATTGGTTCTTAACGTTTCTTCTAAATCACTGACTACTTTAAATAAACTAATATTTGTTGGTTCAATGTCTTTATCTAGAGTGTTATAACGAAATCCAGTTGCTCCCGGGATGTCCATGAAAACTTCATAGCCGCTATCACTGACAGGGATCTGCCTTGAAGCGCCTATTTGAATATTCTTTCTATCTTGTGAACCTTGATAACTAACTTCACCATTTGCTCCCGTAACAAAGGGCATCGTGTCATTACGGTAACCCGCAAATAAGTATTCTCCCTGACCATTTACCTGATTAGCGCTGGATATTAATCCATCTGCAACTTGCTTAACCTCATAAGATAAAGCCTTACGTTGATCGGCATCATAAGTATCATTATTTGCCTGAATAGTAATTTCTCTAATTCGTTGTAAAGCACTAACAACACCTTCTAAAGTGGCGTCACTTATTTCGAGATTAATTTTAGTTGCGATAATATTATCTTGATATTTTTCAGTCAGTTCTTTTTGTTGCGTTAACCCTAATACTCTTGCAGAGTCAGCTGGATCATCAGCCGGTGATAAAATACGTTTGCCCGTTGCAATCTGTAATAACGTTTTATTGAGATCGGCATTTTCTCTTAATATCGCTGAAGTACCGCGATCATAAGCGGTAGATGTTGCTATTCTCATGTCATTGCTCCCATACTTCCTTTACTATCTGACACTTTGCAATAAGGTATTAAATACTTCATCAGCAACACCGATAACTTTAGCTGATGCAGAAAAAGCTTGTTGAAAACGTAATAAATTTGAGGCCTCTTCGTCTAAATTCACGCCGGATAAACTATTTCTATTTTGCATAGCCCTTTCATTGATGGTTTTTTGAGCTTTCATATCCACTTCGGATGAATGAGTTCGTGTACCTACATCCGCAACAGCCAAACTATACGCTCGTTGAAAATCAGCTCGGCCATTTTCTAAAGTTTTCTTAGTCTGAAGTTTCGCCATCACCAGGCCATTGCGATTATCATCCTGAGGCGTTGTGTTATTATTGATAGTAAATGAATCTCCATCTACTGGTACACCGGTAATTTTTATATTGATAAATCCAAAAGGTGATGCAGGCAGATCATCAATTTCAGGACTGTCAAGCGCAATATAGGTTCCAGATTGTGTTTCCGGGTCATAACTAACATGAAAACTAACAATAGAATCAGTACCGGTCTCATAATCATAAGCTGGCCCTGAAACAACAAACTCTTTGCTTACAGGGTTATATTGATCTATGGTTAAAAACTGATCGACATTTGGATTAGAATGATAAAAAGGAAATGGTAGGCGGGTATCACTTTCAACTAAGCCACCAGTCGTTACATCTTCAACATATTCCCTCTGGACTAGATTTCCATCTATGTCTCTAGTAATGCCAGCAATACCATTTGGATAAGTTGATGATGGTGGAACAGGCGGTGTGAAGTTTGAAAATTCAATAGAAGCCGTACCGGTATTTTGTCCCACACCAAATTCATCGGTCTGCTCCCTAACCTGAATAGGAGAAGCTAAAGCTACATCTTTAACATCATCAATCTCTAAACGTATATTTCTAGCCAAATCATGTGTTGGCTGTATTAAGAATTTATGTTCATCCAATCTCGATGGTTCATTTGCAAGCAAGGTATCAACTTCTTCATCGATCTTAAAGCCCTGAGGTACACCAAAGCCAACTGATAAGTCAGTACTATTTAATAGAACATTTAAACTTGCAATATTTTCTGCTTCAATTGATAATTTATCGCTTAAACGTTTAAGACTGAACCCAGTATCCTTTTTTTCTAAAAGATAATCACTCGTTGTTAAATTGAACGTATCATTAATTTCATATTGAACAACATAACCTGATGTATTTTCATTTGATGGATATGAGTCTTGAGGCTCATCTAAATTATTAAAAAAATTACTTCCCAGATTAAAGCCGCCATTAGCATTCGGTTGTAAGGTCATTCCTAATTCATGTTGTTCATTCATTTCTTTAGTCAATCCAGCTGCAATTCTACCCAATGCATTAAATCCAGAATCAAGAATCTCTTTTTTAGCAGCGATAAGACCTTCTAATTCTCCACCTTTAATTTGATTGGTAATATTAAATGAACCATTTCTATTGGATAAAACTATTTCTTGATCTCTTGGTGTAAATTCACTATCTACCAATTCCATTTTAAATGCTTGCGTATTTAAAACTAGCGCCTGACCGGAGCCAATAAAAATATTCGCAGCACCATTATCCTGATAAACCACATTAACATCGATTCTCTCAGAAATATTTTTAATCAATTGTTCTCTTTGATCCAAAACATCATTTGGTATCGCTGCGTCAGATCTAATGCCCTGACCAATGAGCTGACTGTTTAATTCTGCTAAAGATTCAGCACTTCCAGCAACTTCTGCTGTAACATTGACTAAACTATCATTAACCTGATCGTTTAAATTACTGAGTCGAGTATGTAAAAAGTCGAAACGGTCCACTAGCGATTGTGCATTTGTTAATAATACGGAACGTGTTGGAACGCTTGAAGGATAATCATTAGCTTCTTCGAGGGCGCCATAAAATGCTTCTAGAGTTGGAGATAAGCCTGCATCAGGATCGCCTAAAATATTATCTATCTGAGAAGCAATATTATAGTATTCTTCTTGTTTGCCTAGTTGACTATTACTACTTCTAATTAATTCCTCAAGAAACTCATTATAGGAACGCTTAGTTGATTCAACCTCAACCCCTGTACCAATATACCCATTTCCAGAAAAGCCTGGTAAACGTGATACAGAAGTCGTATTTTGACGTGCATAACCCGGTGAATTGACATTAGCAATATTATGACCCGTGGTACTAATTTGTTGTTGTGAAACCAACAAACCTGAAGTACTTATACCTAATAAATCAGCACCCATCGTATTTAACCTCTTTTACTATTCCTTTTATACCGATAATCTTTGTAAATGTAGACATCGTTAGTTTTAATTTAAATTGTTTTCTTATCTGTAATATCTTGAATATGATCGCTATTCATTACTTGTATAATTTTTTTTGCATAATTTGGATCGGTAGCATAGCCCGCCTTATGAATCTCATGCAAATACTGTTCCGGATTTTCACTCACCGATAAGGCATTTTTATATCTCGGATTATTTTTAATAAAATTCACATAATCATCAAAGCTTTGTTGGACATCATCATAAGCTCTAAAATCACTTGAACGTTTTACCGCAATGCCCTTTTCATATTCTAATGAACTTTTTTCCATTTTATCGCCTGACCATCTTGAGTCTGCTTTGATATTAAATAAGTTAAAACTATTTTTAGCTTTATTTTGGATGATTGACTGCCCCCAGCCAGTTTCCAGAGCTGCTTGTGCAACTAAAACTTCAGGTGAGACACCAATGGATTGAGCTGATTTTTGTGCCATTGGCCACAGACTTTCAACGAATTTTTTCGGTGATGAAAAATCCAGGGATTCTAATTTATAACGATTTTGTTTAAGTTCATCACTCAAAGATTGTTGAATATCATTATAATCATTGCTAATCTTATCGATAGTTAATTGATTACCCGTTGGCTTTTCACCTTCACCATATGTTTTAACCGATTCTTTTGAATCCAGTACTTCTTTTGTATCCAGTAATAGTTGTTTCATTTTACTGGTTATTTCCCCAAACATTCTTTGCTCAGGCATTTTTAAATCAGCTTGATTCGCATTCTTATTTAAATTGAATGGTTTTAATGGTGCAGTTTCGATAGGTGTTACTGTCTTTTGCTTATCTTTCTTTAATTGTCTGATAATGGACTCAGACAAACCAATCCCATCTCCTTTAGCTAATTCAAGTGCTAATTGCTGATCATGCATACTTTGATAACTATCACCCGCATCACTTTTAAACATAGAGTCTTCACTTAAAGTGCTGTCACGCATTGTTTTGATTAGCATAGCAATTAATAAGGACTCAAATTGTTTAGCTACTTTTGGTAGAGCCTCATCTTCGTTTTGTCTGGCACTGACCTTTAATTTATTTAAAGCAGATAAATCTGTGTATGCTTCTGTGTTTGGTTTTTTATTTGCGCCAATAACTTGACTACCCATCATTGGGAAATTTAGTGAGCTTGAAAGTTTACTTTCCATAAGTTACTCCTAAATTACAATTAATTCCGCATTTAATGAACCCGTTGCTTTAAGTGCTTCTAAAATAGCCATTAAATCGCCTGGAGTTGCTCCAACATTATTAACTGCTCGAACAACTTCATCTAAAGTTACGCCTATTTTAAAGACAAAAGCTTCACTTCTTTCCTGATTAATATTAATTTCATTTTGTGGTTTAACAATAGTTTCGCCATCACTAAACGGATCGGGTTGACTGATTAATGGATCGTTTGTAATAGTGACTGTTAAATTACCATGATTGACGACAGCAGGCTTCAATCTAACATTTTCACTGATAATGACGGTTCCTGTTCGTGAATTGATGACTATTCTTGCTGGTGCATAGGCTGTTCTTACTTTCATATTTTCTAACATAGAAACAAATGCCACTTTTTGTGACAGATCTTTAGGAGAACTTACTCGAATTGAACTTGCATCCATAGCCTGAGCTGTGCCCAATCCCATGGTATCATTAATTGTTTCTGCTAAATTATTGGCTGTTGTAAAATCAGGACGATGCAAATTTAATATAATATATTTGCCCTGAGTAAAAGATGAAGGAACAGTACGTTCTACAGTAGCCCCATTAGGAATTCTTCCAACACTCGGAACATTAATGGTGACTTTCGATCCATCTTCGGCTGTTAAACCTAAGCCACCGACGACAACATTTCCTTGAGCAATTGCATACACTTTACCGTCCGCTCCTTTTAACGGAGTCATTAATAAAGTCCCACCTCTTAAGCTTTTAGAATTTGCAATTGAAGATGCCGTAATGTCAATTTTTTGACCTGGCTTTGAAAATGGCGGAAGAACCGCACTGACAGAAACTGCAGCAACATTTTTTAGTGGCATTTTCGCGCCAGCAGGCAAAGCAATTCCCAATTGTCGTAGCATGTTTTTCATACTATCATCGGTAAAATTTGAACTTGAATCGCCAGTACCGCTAAGCCCTACAACTAGCCCGTAGCCAATTAAAGGATTTGAACGAACCCCTTGGATTGAAGTGATATCCTTAACTCTTTCTGCATAAGCAGAAGTGTATAAGGAAAGAGTTAGAATAAAAATATGGAGAAAGTATTTCATGGCTTAGCCTTTAAATTAATTCATTATTAACTTACTTAATTTAACAAGCAAAATTAATGCCATCGATAAGAATTCGGCTAATCGAGCTAGTAAAAAGTGGATAGTAAAAAGTGGATAGTGAATAGTGGATAGTGGATAGTGGATTAAGAAATGCTGTAGAAATAAGTGCTAATGTATTATTATCATTGAAATGTGGATTATTCAGGTTTTCAAAAT
>JADGAU010000042.1 GCA_015231865.1 Gammaproteobacteria bacterium
GATTTGTCTTTGTATAGCGACGATGAACCAACGACGAAACAAACCAATCAATCCAAAGAGGAGAAGAAATAATGGACAATAAAGCCAATACCACTTTTTTACAGCACTTAAATTATCTCAAATTACCCGGCATTAGTGAGCATTATGAAACCCTGCTCGTTAAAGCCATGGCCGATAACTGGACTCACTTTGATTTGCTATCACAAATTATTGAACTGGAAGCCACGCTTCGACAAGAACGAGCCATCGCACGTAAAATTAAGGCTGCACGCTTTCCTGTCATGAAATCATTAGAGCAGTTTCGCTTTACCTGGCCTGAACAAATTAATGAACTGCAGGTCAAAGACTTATTCCGGCTGCAATTTCTGAAACAAAATCAGAATATCATTTTTATGGGCACCGTTGGTCTGGGGAAATCCCATCTTGCGACGGCCTTAGGTCATCAGGCCTGCCTGCAGGGCAGCACAGTTTTATTTACCAATGCTATTGATGCCATCAATGATTTAGTCGTCGCTAAAAAAGCTGGAAAGCTTAAACATCAGCTAAAGAAGTATCTTAAACCCGGGTTGCTGATTCTTGACGAACTGGGCTACTTACCCATAGACAAAACAGGCGCTGATTTACTGTTTCAGATTATCTCCGGCCGGTATGAACAGGGAGCCACTATTATTACCACCAACCGTGCCTATAAGGACTGGCCTGAAATCTTTAATAATGATAGTACGCTAACTTCAGCCTTGCTTGATAGACTTATCCATCATGCACAAACTGTCATTATTGAGGGAAAAAGTTATCGAATGAAGGAGAAACTTGAACCTTAATCGTTAACTCATTTTAATCACCCCTGGAGCACGAATTTGGGGGTGATCGTTCTTTAACAATTTCAATTCGCCATGAATTTACATAATTGCGGCGCCGCTCTCATTCTAAGCAGTACCAGTTGATTCGTTAATTACATGGTACTGCTTAAATTACTGCATAGCAAGTAGGATTTTATAAAATCTTATAGGTATTATTAAGACATAAAATACTACAAAAGCCCTATATTATGGGCTTTAAAGTAAATTGTTGGATTGTTTGAAATCTTGAATTGGTGGAGGCGGCGGGGGTTGAACCCGCGTCCGTAAATGGTCCGCTTTTGGCTCTACATGTTTAGATGCTTCATTTAATTAATCAGAAAATCGCCGAAGCTCGGGCTATAGTCTGATGTTTCTGCTTAACTCTTAACGCTTCGGCTGCAGACAAGCTTCCACGCGATCTTATGAGAGATGATGCCTGAGGTGTTCTGCAAGCAGAACGCTGGACGCATAAGCACGGCTCCAGTCAGACAGCACTACACTGGTGTTTAGGCAGCTAGTGCGTAGTTGTTATCGTTTGCAACTATAAGACGACAGACGGTTTAACGAGATGATCTGTATTCTCGACATGCACCTCCAGTTTCTTCATCCACGTCGAAGCCAAATTCGCCCCCGAGTTAGATAAAACTACTTTAAGTTGCGCGAATACTATCAAGTAATGACAAATTAATCAATTTTATTGTAAAAAAATAAAATTGTATAAAAACAAAAAAGCCCAACTCTTAGTTAAGAGCTAGGCTTTTACTGGAATAATTAATTCGTATTTAACTTGCCATAAAAATTTAGGCAGTTATGGAATTATACTTTACCCATTGCAGAAAAGCTTTTAATGAATGGCCCTGCCATTCTAGGATCTTTAAGCATTGATTTATAATCACCAACCTTAAATTTCATCTTACCAAAAGTAAAAGCAGTCCCTAATCCTGCCATGCCAATTCCATCAGATAACCACTTATTCCAGTTTTTTTCTTCAGCACGAATGTCCCAGTTTAAATCCTGACCATCATATGACCCGGCAGCAACAACTTCCCCATTTTGCACATCTATATAACCTGTTGCCTGATCATCACCTGGAAATCCATATCCTATAACAGAACTAAAATTAATTTCTGCTAATGCATCTTTAAGTTCAGGGTCTGCGTTCCATATATTTTGAAATGATGTCATCCATTCTTCGCTAAATAAATCAGCCATTTATTAATCCTTCTTTAGTATTAACATTAAAAGAAAGGCTTAAAGCCTCAAACAAATTGTTAGCAAGTCTTATAAAAAATTTAATGCGTTTAATTTCTTGACTTGACTAAACCTGGTAGATTCTAATCAATTGAAGCGTATTGATCAAAGAATATAAAGAGATATTATAAAAATATTTCTACTATGTAATATAAATTTAAGCCTTCAGAAGACCTTGCTGGCCCGATTACTTTAGCTGGATACCATTTTTCTTTAAGTTTAGCGGATGCCATAGCATGCTCTTTATCTGTCATCAGTTGTACCTGACTTTCAGGACATCTATTTCGTTTTCTTTTTTTGTTTAGGTTGGGAATATTGACTAAAGCGAAGTGCTCGCTAGAAACATTAGCATCAGGATGAGTATCGAGAAAATATCCTTTCATTTACTTTCCTGATTGGTTAAGAACTGTTTGCATTGGCGGTACTAAGGTTTGAGGATCGACTCTTTTATCTAACCAATTCATCCGCCAATCTAAATGAGCCCCTGTAACCCGTCCTGTAGCACCTATTTCTCCAATTAAGTCACCCTGGTTTACTCTTTGTCCTACTTTAACGTGTAACTTTGATAGATGTAAAAATGATGATGACAAACCAAAGCCATGATCCAGAATAATGGTCCCTCCGGAGAAAAACATATCCGGGTGAGCTAAAGTAATCACCCCATCAGTTGGTGCAATTACTGGAGAGCCAGTTGGCTTAGCAATGTCAACCCCAAAATGCGGACGTCTTGGACTGCCATTAAGAATTCTCTGGCTTCCATAAACTCCACTAATTCTTCCAGTCGCTGGCCAGATAAATGGTTGCAGAAAATCTAAGCGGTTATCAACCCTATCCCGAGCATTTTTAGCCATCTTAATTTCATCTTGTATTCTTTTCATTAACTTCTTACCACGAGGAGTTACTTTGCTCTTTGGAAGACCGTCAATGCGTTGAATTTGATATTCTCGATCAGCAATTGTTATTTGCTTTTCTAACTTAGTACCATCCGATGTAATAATTTTTAGAGTTGCATTGGGCTTCTCATCTCTGTGTAAGCCAAGCACAAATTGACCGTCAGTTGTTAATTTTATTGCCTTATTTTGAAAAAACAATAGTGTGTCGGGAGATGTTTTACCAAATAAAATAGCACCTTCAATAAATTCGCCTCGGATTTCGATAAGATCATCAATATTTTTCTTTGATGCCCAAGAAGTATTAGAAAAAATTATAACGAATATAACAGATAATAATAATTGATAAGAGACTTTCATATAAAAATTCTAATGTGAAAAATAAATTATAACAAATGCCAGATGATCTTGATAGAGCCATAAAGAGCCATGTTTATTCACTAAAATTAAATGCGCAGGTAAATATCGATATATTATTGATTGTATCGATTTATCAGTTATACTTTATAAGTTAAGACTTATTTAGCGGCATATCAAAGCATTAGTTCTATGAATATTACAGGGGCTTTACCGACAAAATTATGTCACAAAAAAAAATAATAATATGTTCTCCCCAAGCAACAGTTATTGATAAAGTTAAATCTGAGATTTCTAATCAATATAATCAAATCATCGTTTGTTCTCCAAAACACTCTTTAATAAGTATTCTGAATAAACATTCGGAAAATGAAAACATTATCATTTTATATCATCTAAATTCAGCTTTAAAAGATGATACGCTTCGTCAAGAGGAAATAAAACTAGGTCTATTTATAAAACAGAATTCTATTGCACAAAAAGTTATTGTTTTAGTTAACAGACCGAATACTGAGCAAGGAATTCGTTTACTTCATCTTGGGGTTCGTGGGTATGCAAATACTTTCATAAATCAGTCAAAATTATTGACTGCGATTGAAGTAGTATTTCAGGGAGAAATTTGGGCCGGACAAGATATTCTCAACAAATTATTGACGTTTACTCTTCAATCTAATGCTTCAAAAGAGAGTAAAGAAATTAATTTGAGTATTGATAAGCAAATTCTTAAGGAAGAATATCAAGAATTATCTTCACGGGAAAAAGCAGTTATTGAACATATTTTATTAGGAGAAACAAATAAAGAAATAGCCAATAAGTTGTTTGTTACAGAAAGAACAGTTAAAGCACACCTAAGTTCTATATTTAAAAAAACACAAACAAAGAACCGTTTTGAACTATCTGTTAAATTTAGCAAGATGTAAATATGACTTATATTTAAAGAGATTTATTTTTGAGACTAAAAATATAAAAACATTTCTTGATTTTAAAATTAAAATAGGTAAAATACGCACCAACTTTTGTTAAGTAATTAATTGAAAGTTTCCTTTTGGGTCGTTAGCTCAGTCGGTAGAGCAGTGGACTTTTAATCCATTGGTCGAGAGTTCGAGTCTCTCACGACCCACCATTTATGACGTAGAGTTTGCAAGTCGCCTTCATATCAAAGTTATTCAAACAAACATTTTAAATACCATTATGTCGCGTTACCGAGTTTAATTACGCATTTATTTTACTCCTAAAGCAGTTATTGATTATATTAATATAGATAGCTTTTATACTTCATATTTTCTTCAAGAATATGATTTTCCATCAATAAGTAAAGAAATCTAATAGCTCTTTAAAGTTAATATTTTAATTTTTCGATAACTTTTCAACATTTTGACAAATGGTTTCTTTAAAAAATCAACTCCGAAACGTGAGTAATATCAGTCAAGAATAATATTTTTTTGCTAGATTTTTGGGGCTGGCGCCAAAAAAATAACTAAGGCGAAACCACCACATCATTATCATTGTACGGAAAATGCCTTTATGTTCCCAGCGCCTTGATGACGTAATAACTCTTTCTTTTAGACAGATTGGTTTATACAAATGCTTGAGTTTCTTACTAATTTCAATATCTTCCATTAAAGGAATTTCAGGAAAAGCTTCAACCTTATCAAATAGTTTTTTACTGATAAAAATTGCCTGATCCCCGGTAGCAATACCGGTTAGGCATGAGCGATAATTCATAAAAAACTCAATGATACGAAATATCCAGTGCTTACCAGACAAGCGTACATTAAACCTACCCCAGAATAATTTGTTTGAACCAATATTTAATAGCTTTTCAATACATAATTGTGATATCACAGTATCAGCATGTAAGAATACTAACAGATCACCAGTCGCCTGACTGGCACCAAAGTTTTGTTGCATCGCCCTGCCCATAGCACTTTGACAAATAATGTCAACAAGTCCTTCAACACATTCTATGGTATTATCAGAGCTTCCCCCATCGACAATTATAACTTCATGAATTTGCTCACGTAAAAATTGTAATGGTTGTAAATAACGATGAATTGATTCAGCTTCATTTAATACTGGAATAATTAACGATATTTTCATGTTATGATAGTGTTTTAGTAAGTATAATTTATGACCAATTAACTATACCCATGACCGACACATTATTCTACAAATTATTACTCAGTTTTACTCTACTTATATCCGCCTCTGTCTCTGTCAATGCAGAAAATAAGGATACTGCGATATCTGTACAAATAAAACCCATTCAACAATTATTAATACAGCAATCACATATTGCTCCGGCAAAAGTGGTTACAAATCAGCAGGCAAAAATTCATTCACAAATTTCTGCAATGATTATTAACAAAGTTCCACTTCAATATCTTCATATCAATAAGGGGGATGTCTTAATTGAACTGGATTGTCGTCAACCACAAATAAATGTTCAGCAGCAACTAAGTCAAATAAAATTAAATCATGAAAAGTTATCATTTAGTCGTAAACAATTAGTGCGAGCCAATAAATTAAAAAAAGATAAAAATATATCTCAAGAGCTAATTGATCAATCTAAAACCAATGTTAAACAATTAGAAATAAATCTAAAAATTCAACAAAGCTTGCTGGAACAGGCAAAATTGAATGTTGAATATTGCCAAATTAGATCACCTTTTGATGGATTTATAAGTCAGCGATATGTATCCATAGGAAGTTATGCTAATCCTATGAGTCCTTTGCTGGAAATAACTTCTTCACAAAATTTTGAAATTGAAGTAACGTTTAATGAGCAACAAAAGATACCGGAAACAGCTGATTTTAAAATTGGCAAGTATAAGGATAAGGCGACATTAGTGAGACGTTCCGCTTTAATAGATAGTCAATCCAAAACGCTGGCAGCTCGTTATCAATTATTCTCCGGTAACACAAAGAACTTAAGTATTGGTCAAACTGGTTTTTTAAATTGGCAAAGTCAGGCACAATGGTTACCACCCCAATATTTAGTCAAACGTAATAATCAATATGGAATATTTTTATTGGATAAACAAAACGATAAAAATAGCGCTCAATTCTATGCTCTTAAAGATGCCTTACCCGGACAAAATATTAAAGTTGAATCAAACTTAAACAAAACACTTATTATTAATGGCTATCAGCAACTTGAGGATAAAGCCGAAGTCAAAATTAGCCAATAACGGCATACATTTATGAATTTGTATCAACAATTTATTCGTCACCATGTACTTGCTAATTTATTGTTTGTACTGATTCTGGTTATTGGTTTTCTTTCGTACCAATCACTGCCTAGACAACAAGACCCAACCATAAATTTTAACTGGATTGCAATAACAACTGTCTTACCTGGTGCCTCTGCATCTGATGTCGAATTGAGAATTACCGATCCAATTGAAGATGCCTTAAGACAATTACAAAATGTAAAATTTATTTCCAGCAATAGTCGCGATAATGTCTCAACGATGCTAATCCGTTTTGAAGATATTGATAGCTATCTATTTGATAAACGAGTCACTGAATTAAGGCGTGAAATACAAAATATTCAGGATGATCTGCCTGATGCAGCTGAAAATACCTTAATTTATGAAATTACCAGTGGTAATGCCTACCCGACTGCTACTGTCGCCATACAAAGCATTACTGATGATAACAATATGCGTGCGCAAGCAGTATTAATTAAAAAAGACCTGGAACAATTAGGTGGAGTTGACAGAATTGACACTTTGGGTCTAAACGATCCCGAAATACATATAGAATTTGACCCTAAGTTTCTTGAAGCGAATAAAATAAGTTCTCTGGAAATTAAACAAAGTATTCAAGCCCTCTTTAACGATCTTGCCATGGGGCAAATTGAAGTGGGTAATAAAAATTGGATGATTCGTTTATTAGGGTCAGAAGCTGAACCGAGCAAACTGGGAAAGTGGCCAGTTCTTAACTTTAATTCTGGACTAAACCAGGCGAATGCTCATAAGTCTCTTAGTGAATATGTTGATATTTCAATTTCTACCAATAAAGCAACTGAATTAGTTCGACTTGATAATCACCCCGCCATCATTTTAAGTATTATGAAACAGGATAATGCCAATAATATTGAATTAGTTGAAAAAATTCAAAGCTACCTGGATAAGCGAAATCAGTATCAAGCCAGTACTGGCATAAAACTTATGCTTATTGACGATCAAACTATTCCCACTCAAAATGCCATTTCTTTGATGCAGAACAATGCACTCATTGGCTTACTATTTGTTTTTATCGTCACCTTTATATTCCTTGGAGGAAAAATTGCGTTTTTAACCGTCATTGGTATCCCTTTTATTCTTTCTGGTACTTTCTGGATTTTGGCAATGCTTGGTGAAACCTTAAATGTCACTGTTTTACTTGCAGTCGTGATAGTTTTGGGTATGCTGGTTGACGATGCCGTGGTCATAGTCGAAGCCATCTATTATCATTTAGAACATGGTAAAAAAGTGCTTGATGCCGCCTTAATTGCATTTAAAGAAGTTGCTTTACCCGTAACAACAGCCGTATTAACAACCATGGCGGCATTTTTACCGTTAATGTTACTGCCTGGGATCCTTGGTGACTTTATGCGCGTAATCCCAATGGTCGTAAGCATTGCCTTATTTTTAAGTTTAATTGAAGCTTTCTGGATGTTGCCAAGTCATATGGTGACAGCCAATATCAAGATCACTTCTAAGCCAAAACAGATGTCATGGACTCATCGACTACGTAAAAGATTCCAACATAAAATTCAAATACTTTATATTCGTAGCCTGACTTCAGCACTGCGCCACCCTATTATCACATTTATATTTATTCTTTTGCTTATGGCTGGAAGTATTGCAGCGATTGCGACCGGTCAGGTAAAGATGAACTTTTTTGCAGCCGATGATTTAAGACTATTTTATATCAATATTGAAATGCCTAGCGATTCAACCTTAGAAAATACACTAACAACTGTTCTGGAAGTAGAACAAAAAATTAAGCAGCGAATTAAAAATGATGAAGTTCGACAACTTATATCTTATGCAGGGATGATGTTTACAGAAATGGAACCTTTAAGAGGTGAGCAATACGGACAAATATTACTGGGACTACATCCGCTAACACCTGAACTAAGAACAGTGAATGAAATGATTGATAGTATGCGTGATGATATAAAAACAATTATCGGCGCTAAAAATATTACCTTTTTAAAATTATCTGGCGGACCACCGGTTTCTAAACCAATTAGTATTAAAGTCAGAGGCGATAAATATCAGCAAATCGAGGAAGCGGTTTCTATATTAAAACAAATCATGCAAAACCAGGGGGATTATATTGAAATTAGCGATGATGCCAATGAAGGCAAGATGGAATTAAAGCTACAATTAAATAAAGCTGAAATTAGTCGTTTAGGACTTAACCCAATTGAGATAAAGCAAATATTACTGCAATTGGTAGATGGTGAAATTATTAGCAGTATGCGTCACCATGGTGAAAAATTAAATGTACGTTTAAGAGCAAAACCTGTTTCAATTCAAAATATTAATGAATTATTAAAAGTGAAAATTAAACTGAATAATGGACAATTTATCGCTTTAGAAAATTTAGTTAGCGAATCTCGTCAGAAAAACCTGGGTAATATTAGGCACTATAATTTTAGGCGTGCGATTACTTTAGAAGCAAACCTTAAAAGCGAGAAAGATCCTGATGATGGTTTAAATACCGTTAATGCTAATGCCTATATCGCTGAACAATGGCAGCAATTAAAAAATTCACAAGGGCAACATCCTTTACCTGATATTGATTTAGACTTTACCGGTGAACTCGATGATATTCAGGAAAGTATTGATTCAATTGCCATCTTATTTATCTTTGGCATTGGCGTTATGTACTTATTATTAGGTACACAATTTAGAAGTTACTGGCAACCGTTTATGATTTTATCAACCGTATTAATGGCCTTTACCGGTGTCATTATTGGTTTGGTTATTAGTAGCAATCCTCTAAGCCTGTATACACTTTATGGCATCGTCGCATTAGCGGGAATTGCAGTAAATGCATCGATTGTTCTAATTTCTGCAGCCAATACGCGACTTGAGTCTGGTATGAGTCTATTACATTCGACTATTTATGCAGCTAGAAGGAGAATTTTACCAATTCTAATTACATCATTTACAACCATTGCCGGATTATTTTCTTTAGCTGTCGGTTTAGGCGGGCATTCCCTGATATGGGGGCCTGTTGCTACTGCCATTGTATGGGGGCTGATGTTTTCTACTATTTTAACTCTATTTGTGATCCCCCTGCTTTATACCACTTTTATGAAAAGTAAAAACGTAACTGCACACACCATTTAAGTTTTGTGCCGAAACAAAACGTTTGTGCACGGAGAATGTGAATGGGGTATGTAGTTACATAAAATTATCTAAACTCAACCATTGATTATCGAACAGAACCTGGGCAGGTTTATATTGGTTTTTATAAGACATTTTTTGATTTTCTTTTATCCAGTAACCTAAGTAAACCCAATCTAAATTCTTTGACTTAGCATATTCGATTTGTGAAAGAATACAAAATACACCAAGACTTCTCTTATGATACTCAGGCTCAATATCAAAAAAAGTATACACGGATGATAAGGCATTATTTACCACATCGGTTACGGCCACAGAGACAAGTTTATCATCTTCCTTTAGACGAAATTCAATAAATTCTGTCATCCCCCAGGAACAACCTAAAAAATTCATATAATCTTTTTCTGTACTATCATCCATACCATCTCCTAAATGACGAGAATTTAGGTACTTTATATATAAGTCAAAATGCTCCTGAGAAAATTTACTAATAGTCGCTTGATAATAAATATCCTGATTTTTCTTTAAGCAACGCTTTTGTGATGTTCTAGGGCTAAAGTTTGCGACATCAACTCTAATGGAAAGACAGGAATTACACTTAGAACAATGAGGTCGATAAACATTGGAACCACTTCTTCTGAAGCCAAGCTCTAAAAGTTTTTGATATTCAATAATACTTGGTGCAACAGTTGGATCTAAAAATACGTTTTGAGACTGTTTATCCAGATAATTACACTCTTGTTCTGCTGTTAAATAAAAGTCTAGTTGATTATTCACAGTTACTTCTCATTGTCCCTAATAATCTGTGCGGTAAAGGCAGTTCTTAAATAAAAACCTCTGGGCATAGTATTATTATATTGCCCTTTTTCATTAACACCCACAGTTCTAGCTTTTGAATTTGCAGCTTTTGGCCTGATTTGTAAAACTTCACCATAACTCGCATCAATCTGATCAATTTGACCAAAAGCCACATATTCCATTAACTCTTCCCAATCATCTTTAATTAAATCCAATTGTGATTCCGTTGGTTGCCAAATTATTCCCTGCCCCACTAACCTTTGTGCAAGCGAAATATTGCTATCTGATTGAATCGGTATCCATAAAACTTTGTTTAGCTTTCTAGCGACACAAGACTGTTGCCATTGTTGCCCAAGATTATTAATTAAAGGTACCTGACAAATATAAGTTGTTTCCGCCGGATAACCATTGGATTTTACAGGAATCGATTTTAATTCAATGCCCAGTTCTAGAAAATCGGGTTCTGAAAGATTACTAGCCGAAGTATATAATGCCTTTTCAAGTAATTGCCCTATCCAGCCTTTATTATGTTGAAGATTTTCAGGAACTGCCAGATTACACTGCTGGGCTACCATAGCAATAGAAGAATTTGCTATCTTATCAACTCTCTGTTGCAACTCTGCTTCAGTATGTGGTGGATTATTATACATATTCGTTCAATTAAAAAGACTTTTAAAGTGATTCGTCTTATTTTACCCCCCTGTAGTTACCTTGGAAAGACCGATATAATCACACAACAATTTAGCCTTTTGATTTTTAATGTCATAAATACCACACAATGAAAGAGTTATTATAGCATTTTCAAGAATTTTTCATGATAATTTATAAATTAAAACTGTTGTTTATTGGTGTTTGTTGGTGTTTGTTGTTCTTTTTAACAATATTATTTTATAGATTTCTTAAAACTCTGAGTTTATGTGCTAATATAAAATAAAGTTTTGTACCTTTACTCCAACTTGCCACAAATCTTAGCGTCTTCAAAGTCAAACAAAAGGAAATATGTTTTGAAACTATTTACAAAAAAGAATTTACCTGTCAGTCGACAATACAAGGTTTGTATTCTTATGATAGTTATTTTTCTAAACATTACTCATATAGCGACAGCGGCCAGTCAAAAACACATCGTCATTATTGAAACAATGCCAATAAAAGCAATAGAGATAGCAACTGATAGTTTTATCAAAACCCTCCAGGAAAATGATTATATTGAAGGGAAAAATCTAAAAGTCAGCCTAATTAAAGCTAACGGCAACCGAGAGTATGCCACCAAAGCTTTAAAGGCAGTATTAGATAAAACTCAGGTTGACTTAGTGGTGAGCGCGGCAACACTAGCTTCTCAAGTTGCTTATCAATTATTACAAGGACGTTCAATTCCACAAGTATTCTACACCGTTGCAGATCCTGTAGGTGCCGGTTTAATGGCCAGCACAGATAAACCATCAGGTACTTTCATTACCGGCCGTCTTCATACGGTCGATCGGCACTTAAAAATTACAAGCATCGTTCAACTATTACAACAACAGCAAAAAAAAGCGATTACCTTTGGAATTGTTCATAGCAGTTATCCCTCATCTGTTGGTGATGTCCGTTTATTGAATGAGGTAGCAGAGAAAATTGAAGGTGTCTCTTTTGTTTCCCGGCAAATTAACTACCGCCCCGTTCCCAAGGGTTTGAATGCCATGCTGCAAGCTTCAAAAACACCCATTAAAGATCTCGAACCAGAGATTGATTGCTGGTGGGAAGTAACGGGTCCTTTAGGTGAAAATAGTGAATTTTTTCAATACAGAAATAAAGTATCATCAAAGCCTAGCTGTTTTGCTATAACCATGGATGCCGTCAAAGCGGGTGCACTAATTACTTTAGAACCCGACTCAGCAGCAGAGGGTTCTGAATCCGCACAACTAGCATTGGCAATATTTAATGGTGCAGATGCCGGCAAACTGACAGTTAAACCACCTGAACAATTCAAAATGGGTGTTAATATTTCAACCGCACTTTCTATGGGCATTACCTTTCCATCGATGCTTATCAAACTTTCTGGACAGCATATCTACCATTAACGGCGATTATGAAATTACGCAGCAAAATATTATTAATTATTATTCCTATTATTCTCATCGGAACTATGTTCCTGGGGTGGTGGCATTACCTAACAGCAAGCACTGCACTTATTGAGTATAATAAGAATTATATTAATTCACAGCTTACAAATTATGTTAATAATGAAGTCAAAAGCCGCTATCAACTTCTGCATAAAAATGGTTTGAATATTGTTCCCTCTTTTACCAAGTCGTATCAACAAGAAGCTTTGAATGCCGCCGTAGAAATTGCCAGCCGCAGCAAAGGGGATTTTCTTATTATGAATAATAGCGGCCAGATTTTAAAAGCCAGCGGTATTTTCCTTGAACCAGAAATTGGAAAAAAAATAGATCGGATTATAGTACAGGATAAAACTTTAGAACTGAGTTACAAAAATACCGATATTATGCATCAACATGTGGCTTTTATACCCTGGGGCTGGGATATTATATATGGCTTACATGATGAATTATTTAAAAAAACCTCTACAGATATCCGTAATCAGACTTTGATCGTTGCCGGTATCCTTACCATTATTGTCATTATAGTCACAGTTTTTTTGCTCAATAGATTTATCCTTGTGCCTCTATTTCGATTAAAAGATTTTTCTCAAAATCTAATGCAAGTCCATCCCTTAAAAAAAACGCCTCTTAATAGCAGGGATGAAATCGGCGAACTTAGCACTACCATGGTAGAAATGGCTAAAGTGATTAATATGACGCAAGAAAATTTACAATTAAAAGTCGAACAACAAACCGAAGAACTAAATAAAACGGCTGAAGCCTACCGCTTATCAAATGTAGAGTTACAACGTTTTGCTTATGCCATATCACATGATCTTCAGGAACCACTGAGGATGGTGAGAAGTTATCTGCAATTGTTAACAAAACGTTATCAGGGAAAGCTTGATGATGATGCCCAGGAATTTATCACCTATGCTGTGGATGGTGCCAACCGAATGAGTTTGATGATGGAAGGCCTATTACAGTTTGCAAGAGTAGAATCTCAAGGCGAACCATTTGCACTTATTGACTGTGAAGAGGTTTTAAACAGCACCTTATTAGATTTAAAACTTTTAATTGATGAAAAAAATGCACAAATTAAGTATGAGAAATTACCAAAAATTTGTGCTGATTATCATCAACTAGAACGCTTATTTCAAAACTTAATCAGCAATGCTATAAAGTTTTGTCAGTCAAGCCAGCCTGAGATTACTATTTCTGTCCAGTCAGAACCCAATTTATGGCATTTTAGTGTTAAAGATAATGGAATAGGTATCCCAAGCGACAAAATAGATCATGTTTTTTCTATGTTTGGTCGCCTGCATACCCGTAATGAATATCCGGGTTCCGGTATTGGTCTGGCTGTGTCTAAACGTATTATAGAACGCCATGGAGGGACTATCTGGGTCACGGAAAATAAGGATAGTTTGCAGGAAAATGAAACGTCTCAGGGTTGTACGTTTCACTTTACCATTCATAAACAGATAAATAATATGTTAACTGAAGTTATTCCATAGAGAGCAATTATGAATAAACAAATACTACCCGCAGGACAAGAGCAAAGTATTACCTTGGCACAACAACTTCGTACGGGTTTTGTCATTATGGTGATTGTTTCCATCGCCTTAATAACCTTGTCGATTAAATCTCATTACCTGACCTTTCATGTACTTGCTGAGTTTTTTGCTATCGGTGTTGCCATTATCATGTTTATCGTTGTTTGGAACACCTATCCATTTTCTAAAAATCACTATTTAATGTTTCTGGGGTGTGGCTATTTCTGGATAGCCTGGCTTGATGTCGCCCATACACTTACCTATTTTGGTATGCCAACCGCTTTGGATGCAGGAAACTACACCTCTCAATTTTGGATCGGCACACGTTTTTTAGAATCGGTACTCTTAGTAATAGCACCCTTTTATATGGTGAAAAAAGTTCAGCCAGTTAAATATTTGATCACATTTGGTGTTATCGCGGCACTATTGGCCTATCTTATACTAGGCAATCATTTTCCCGATACCTTTATTCCTGGCAAGGGGCTAACCGCATTTAAAGTCAATACCGAGTATTTTATTATTTTCATTATGCTGCTAGCCATTGGGCATTTGTACTTGCGACGAGAAATGATAGATCCGCGGATTTTTCGCCTAATGCTGATATCTATCGGGCTAACCATGGGCTCAGAATTGGCATTTACCTTTTATGTTAGTATGTACGGTATTTCTAATTTAATCGGCCATATTTTTAAACTGTTTTCGTTCTGGCTTATTTATATGGCGATTATTCGCACCACACTATCTGAACCCTTCGCTATTATGGCACGGGGTTCCAGCACGTTTAATGCGATTCCTGAACCAACTATTTTAGTCCAGGCCAATGGCACTATTTTGCAGGTTAATAATGCAGCATGTGAAGTAGCGGCTTTAAGTGAAGCCAATCTACTTGGAATGAACTGTCACCAGGTTTTTCATCCTCAAGAGAATAGTAGCGAACAATGTCCAATCTGCCAGGCAATTTCAAAAAATGAATACCTAAGTGATTTTGAAATCAATTTTCCACAACAACACCAATGGCGGCAGTTTTCTATAACGCCTATAGAAGATGATCATTATGGTAACACGGCTATTCAAGTTAGCATGAATGTCACTCAACGTAAAAATGCTGAAATTAATTCTAACCGTGCAAACCAGGAATTACGTCAATATGCTGAAGTAGCAGCACATCAATTAACAGAACCCTTACGTTCTATTGCCAGTTATAACCAGCTCTTACTAAACCGCTATTACGAAAAACTTGATGATGAAGCAAAAGAGTTTTTTGATTATTCCATTACCGGTGTACGAAAACTGGAAACCTTACTATCCGATCTCCTGGTTTATAGTGAAATTGGCTCCAATGATAGTCAGGATAGTCAGATGGGCGCTGTTGATCTTAACCAATTAATACAAGATATTCATAAAAATCTTGATCAAAATATTTCCGACACAAACGCCCAGATCCATGTTGATTTAATGCCTGAAGTTCAAGGAAGCCGACATGAACTAATGGTGTTATTTACACAACTGATAAAAAATGCACTTGAAAATAGTGGTAATAAACCACCAGAAATCTCGATTACAGTTAAGTCAATTTCAGAAAAAAAATGTCAAATTACAATTAGTGATAACGGTATCGGTATTGCTAAACAATACCAGGAACAAATATTTAAACTTTTTACCCGTTTAGAATCCATAGCGGGTGACCAAAGAACCGGCATTGGATTGGCCTTGGCTAAAAAAATCGTCATTCATCATGGCGGTACGATCACAGTTGAATCTGATGAAAATAGACCTACCCATTTTCGTTTTAATTTAGTAAAGTATCAAAAAGAAACATGAGGATAAGATATTAATGCAAAATACAGCTCATCATATTAACATTTTATTGGTTGAAGATAATCCCGGTGATGCTCGACTTGCCCAGGAGGGAATAAAAGAGCTTGGTTTTCAGCATACTCTTAGTATTGTTGATGATGGCCTAAAAGCTATAAACTATCTTCATCGTCAAGGTGAATTTGAAAATGTAAGTCAACCTGATTTAATCCTGTTGGATTTAAACCTTCCTAAAAAAAGTGGTAAGGAAGTGCTGGCTGAAATTAAAGAAGATATACATTTAAGAACGATTCCTGTGGTGGTATTAAGCACATCAAAATCTGAAAAGGATATTTCCGAGGTCTATAATCTTCATGGAAACTGTTACATTACCAAACCTGTTGATTTTGAGGAATTTGTCAATGTAGTCAAAACAATTAATAATTTCTGGTTTAACTTAGTAAAATTACCTAAAGAGAATAATTAGGAGATGAGTAAAGAACTAGACATTGTTTTAATAGAAGACAATCCAGGAGATGTGCGATTAATAAAAGAATATTTGCATGATAGTTGGCTTGGAATCAATCAATTACAGGTTTTTAACCATCTTAATGATGGCATCGCCTATATACAACAACATTCTTCTGACATCGTATTATTAGATGTTAACTTGCCTGATAGTCAGGGTTTCAAAACCATACAGTCATTAAGAACTGCTAATGTTGATGTTCCTATTATGGTCTTGACCGGTGGTCATGATAAAAGCTTAGAACTCAACGCAATTCAATCGGGAGTACAGGATTTTTTACTTAAAGATGAGCTCTCATCTGAATTACTCGGAAGAATGATTACTTATTCAATTGAGCGCTTTGAAATTCAACACAAGTTATTACAACGTGAAAAGGAATTAGAAAAACATAAGAATCACCTGCAAGAACTCGTTGATGAACGCACTGTTCAGTTTAAAGAAGCCAAAGAGATTGCAGAGCAGGCTAACCGTGCTAAAAGTATCTTTATTGCCAATATGAGCCATGAAATTAGAACCCCCATGAACGCTATACTTGGTATGACACATCTGGTATTGCAGAGTGATTTGACTACAAAACAAAAAGATCAAATCGAAAAAGCTCATAAGTCAGCAGAAAATCTTTTAAGGATCCTTAATGATATCTTGGATTTCTCAAAGATAGAAGCCGGTAAAATTGAATTAGAAGAAACATCGTTTCAGCTCAAAGAAGTTATCTCTAACATCCTTAACCAGATTAGTATTAAAGCAGAAAATAATAATATCGAACTTGCTGTAAAACTTGACCCTGGTGTCCCAAAAGCACTGATAGGTGATTCATTACGACTATATCAAGTATTAAATAATTTACTAATAAATGCATTAAAATTTACGCCTTCAGGCGGTAAGGTTTCATTGCAGGTTAGTTTAAATGAAGAAACTGGCAGTGACGTCATTATTCAGTTTGCTTTGAATGATACAGGTATTGGCATGTCGCAGGAAGAGCAAGACAAAGTGTTTCAATCATTTTCTCAGGCTGACTCATCAACAACCCGGAAATATGGTGGTACGGGTTTGGGTCTTGCTATTTCTAAAAGTATGACCCAGTTGATGGGTGGTGATATGTGGGTAAAGAGTAAACCGGATGTCGGTAGTACTTTTTATTTTACGGTAAAATTAAAAAAACAACAGATTGAACACTCCGAAAAAGAATCAACTGAACCTTTAGAATCTTTAGAATCTTTAGAATCTTTAGAATCTTTAAATGTACAACAGATTGAGCAGTCAATTAAACATTTACTTGGAGCAAAAATTTTATTAGTTGAAGACAATGAAATCAATATGGAACTCGCTTATGAATTATTAGTTATGAATGACTTGATAGTACAAACTGCTTGTAATGGACAAGAAGCATTAATATTACTAGCTAAGCAAGACTTCGATGGTGTATTAATGGATTGCCAGATGCCAGTCATGGATGGATATGAAGCAACACGTGAAATTCGCAAGCAGAAGCAATATAAAGAGTTACCTATTATTGCCATGACAGCTAATACCATGACAGGTGATAGAGAAAGATGTATAAAAGCTGGTATGAATGACTTTATTGCCAAACCCATCGTTCCTGAACTCATGTTTTCTACTTTAGCTAAATGGATTACACCATAAATAATTAAAGTTTTCTGAGAAACACCTGAGATAAGTACATGCATATGATTAAATTTAAAGAAAAGATTTCCAAGAGTTGAATTTGTTGCTGAATTCTGAAAGTTTGATAGCAACCCAAAATAATTATAATAATAAAATTTGCAGCGTTAGTTAAATGATGAGGGTTTTAGTGAGGCTGAAAAAGCTATTTCTAATATGAAAAAGCCCCATGTCAATTAAGTTATGGGGCTTTTATCAGCTTTACTTTCTCTTCTTTCTTTTAGGAACTGGAACTTTAATATCTATACTCAGTAAAATAAGTATCGGTAAAGATTAATCATCACCACCCATAAAAAACTGCAATAAGTTTAAAAGATGAAGTAATAAAACATAGATATCTGTATAAAATGCTACCGTCATAGATATATAGTTAGTTTCCCCACCATTAACCATCATACTGGTTTTCCATAAAATACCAGCAGAAATTAATAAAACAACTGCACCTGAAATGGCTAGACTTAAAGCTGGTATCTGTAAAAAGATGTTGGCGATAATTGCAACTAATGCAACTAAAGAACCTACCATAACAAATCCGCCCATAAAACTAAAATCTTTACGAGTAGTTAAAGCATAGCCTGATAAACCCAGGAAAATAACACCTGTCATGCCTAAAGCTAAGGTAACAATTTGTGAGCCATTGGGTAAGGCCAGGTACATAGATAGAATTGGACCTAAGATGTAACCCATAATGCCTGTAAAAGCAAAAGTTAATACCACGCCTGCTGTGCTATTTTTAAATTTTTCAATTAAAAATGGGCCACCTATAAACACGATAAGCATTATCCAGAAATTAACTGGTGCCGCATTTGATAGCATTGCAATACCAGCTGTTATAGCACTAACAATTAATGTCATTGATAATAGTGTATAGGTATTTCTTATTAATTTATTCGTAGCAAATACAGCTTCCTGCGAACGAGGTGCAGTTGCAACTTCCTGATTAAACATTTTTAACTCCTGATTAAAATTTAAATAGTGTTATATGAGAATATGAAGCATTAGACAATAGAAATCAAGAACAAGTTCAATATTATTAGTAAATTTTTTAACATTTTTTGCTAGTAATTTAATCATTGTTTCATTATAATACCCCGCAATCGCACAGAGGTGCACCTTACGGAGGGGTGGCAGAGCGGTTGAATGCACTGGTCTTGAAAACCAGCGTGGGTTTGTAGCCCACCGGGAGTTCGAATCTCCCCCCCTTCGCCATATACTTAGCTTTCAGCAGTTATACCTCATAAATATAAACCACTTACTTTTTACCACTGTGGGTAATAATGTGGGTAGTTTCTGACACATTATCCGTTTATTGCAATTACATTATCAAAGTTATTTTTAAATACGATTCTATTGGATGCATCTTTTAAGCTTTCACTAGATAGATGAGCATATCTAAGAACCATATCCATATGTCTCCAACCTCCAAGTTCCATCAATTCTTGCAAACTTGTTCCAGCTTGCACATGCCAACTTGCCCAAGTATGTCGTAAATCATGAAATCGAAAGTCTTTAATACCTGCTTTAGCAATAACTTCATGCCAAGAGGTATAATCAAATCTGAAAGGCTTACCAGCGTAAGTAAAAACATATTCATCATGAAGTCCAATTTGCTGTTTTAATACTGCAAGAGCATCTTCATTCAATGGTACAGCGATATTTCTTTTACCTTTAGCTTCATCAGCATGTATCCAAGCACAATGTCTCTGCATATCAATCTGAGACCATTTTAAAGTCATAATATTGGTTTTCCTTAGACCAGTAGCCAAAGTCAGCTTAATGACATTTTTCCAATGTTTCGGTGCAACCGATATTAACCGATAAGCTTCTGCCTGAGTAATCCACCTGATACGATTTTGAGATTCAGTACGCATTCTAATTTTTGGGGCTTTATCTATCCACTCCCATTCATCACATGCCATATTAAGCATAGTTCTAATAAATGATGCTAGACGATTAACCCTGGCATTAGAAATTTCCCTTTCATCCTGTAAAGAATCTAAAGCCTCATCAATATTTAGTCGGGTTAGTTCTTGAATCATAAAATGTTCAAAATATGGTGCTAATGTTCTAAACCCAGTAATATCTGAATCAATGCTTTTCTTGTGCTGTTTTTCTTTAATATATCTAACAACTGATTCTTTCCAAGTTTGTTTCGGTTTATCTCCCAGATTTTCCTGACGCCATAATTGACGTTTTAGTTCTGCCTCCTTTTGCTCTGCTTCTTGTTTGTCTTTAGTTTTAGAAGATTGTCGTATTCTTTCTCCGTTGAAATAGAATTCGATTTGCCAAACTTCTGAACCTTTGCGCTGATAGACTGACATAAACTGTCCTCCTGATGCGCCACTAGCTGTGACACATCGTAACGACTTCTTATAAAATTGACAAGATCCTCGGTGACATAAACGTATTCACGCCCTATTTTTGCATGTGGAATTTCACCTGATTTGGTTAACTTCAAAACCGTATTTATTCCACAATGAAGTATTTCAGCTGCTTCTAAAGCATTAAGCGTTAATTTCATTTATACACCTGTGGAATGCTTATTTATTAGTTGACTCAAGAACCACGTTATAACGTCGGGCTTTTTCTCGAACTTTTGTTTCGAGATAAAGATCAAAGATTGAATCTAGACTTTTTTCTTCAATACCAAGTTTTTTACGTGTTTCATTGATGTAATTAAGATCAACTAAATCAGCTTTATTCATCAGATAATAATCTCTAGCATCTTTAACAAATTGTTCTAATGCATAATCAACATTAAATAATTTTTTACTAGCCATATAAGAAGTTAAGAATCCAATTCCAGAAGTATAAAAGTACTCATCTGAAGGAATTCTTGTTAGTGGAATAATTCTTGTTAATTTATTGTTAGAAGATGAACAACAGGATTTGATAATATCATTCCATAATGGATGTGATGGCCATCTAGCACTGCCTATTACCCATAAGTAGCACTGGATGATTAATTTTCTTCTTCCAGCAATGAAAATCCCAGACACATATATTGAAATTCAAGGTACCCATGCCATAGTATCTGGTGTCCTGGCGGTGGATCTTTTTTACGATCAAGATATCCACCAATTCTTGCCACCAGTATAATAGCGTCCCCAAGAATTGCCGGTGGTTTTATCCCTTTTTTTTTGCGTAAGCTCTTAGTGTTCGCAACTCGACATCTGAAAATAATACCTCAGCTGGAAGTTCAGGGGTTTCTCTGCCCAGCAACGTCATCAGCATAATTCGCCATGCAATAACCAGGTTGATCCCAATGGCACGGCGTAAACGCTCAGCTGTTTCGTTAGCCAAATCGTCTATACGACAACCTGATTTGAGTACCCGGTGCCAATCCTCAATACGCCAGCGTAAAGTATACCAACGCAGACATTGCTCTGCATCACTACTTGAAACAACATTCATTGTTGTTAACAAAAACCACTCAACGGGATCGGTTTCTGGGAGTGGCTCTTCTTCTAAGGCATGAACAACACAAAGCTCTACGGGCTTTTTATCAGCAGAATACTCTGGTGCGGGCAGTTCAAGATGGAGTATACGAATCGCACAATCTGCCAGTCGTGCCGGTCTGGCTTTACGTGCTTTTTGCTTACTTTTTTTAGGTCGGGCACTCTCTTTGGGAATAGGTACTCGCACTCGGCCTTGTACTGGTTTTTCTCTCACCGCGGTAAAGAGTTTAAAAGGCTCTTGTTTAATATTACGATTATGGCTGGCACGAACCAGCAGGTCAACACCAGGGTTTTGACGTTGTTCATCAAATAATTCAAAGAAATCCGCTTCCCGATCACAGACATCAACTAACTGGGTCTGAGGTATTTCTTTAGATAATTCAACCAAATCACGGTGGTGTTCAATCCAAACATAGGTTTTCTTTTCTTCAATGGGGATTGCTGATGGCTTTCTTTTATCATTCCTGTCTTTCTCTTTGGGTGAAAGACACTGTGACTTTAGAATCCCTAGTGGCAAGCCGCTTGTGGTCACGGTAAAAGTGGAATGTAAATTCATTCCTTTGGTTTTGGCACCGGTTTGATTGGCTTTTAATACACCTAAGTCTCTGCATTGATCCAGGTTGGTATAATTGAGCTCACTGCCATCCTGTATGCACAATACGGTTTTTTGATCCATCATCCGTCTTGCCGTACGTCTCCGATGGGGCTCAATAATATTAGTCAGATTCACAGCTGAACCATCCGGCTGATCAATCATTCGATAGTACGCTTTGGTTGCTGGCCAGTCACCATTGACTGCACCACTAAAAGCACGTCCGGGTGATTCTCCTTTTGCCTGAGCAATAGTCACCAGTCGTTTACTTAATCGGGTATCACCTAAGGGTGCACCACCAAATTCATGCTCTGCCCATTGCTTACTATCCAAACCCTCCGTAAGTTTTAGGGCCCCCAGTCCTGCATTCTCGGATAAGCCTATGGTTTGTCTGAAGTCATGATCGACAGGGTAAACATAAATTGTCTTACGGCTTAACGCATACTGGTTGTGCTTATCCTGTCTGCCTCGTCCTTTGGTTTGTCCAATTTTTATCCAGTTGGCCGCTTGATAACAGGTGCCTGACCAGGCTTCATCAACAAAACTTTCGATTAACAACGGTTTATAACCATAGCGATTTTCAAAATCAGGAACTAAGGTATTAATGCTCAGACTTAATGCTTTAGAAGCCAGATTAGAACACCGGACACTTTTGCGGATTAAAAAACGACTCATACCAACCAGCAGATGCAAATGCGCCTGGCGTTGCTCTTTATCCCAGCCAATCCATTTATCTCGATCGGATAATTGCAGGGCAGGTGCAGCAAATCCAACCCCCCCTAAATAACCATGGGAAGAGTTAATGAGATAACGTAATTGACGACCAACAAAAGTGCCTGAACCCAATGGGTGCTCTTGAATCATCAGTTCATTCCAGATCTGTATTTCATCAGTCGTTTGTACTAATATCAGCTCAAGCCCCTGAATTTCATTTACTGCTGATGGTACATCAACAGGTAGGGAAACCGGCGTATTTAAACGTTGCGGGGATCTTTTAACAGCGGTTTTACGTGCAGTTGCCGGTAATTTAATATGACCTGCCACATCCAGGATACGTAATGCTTTTGCACAGCCACTAATTTGTGCCTGACCTTTAGGATCATAAAAGTTAAATTTACGGCATACTTCTTTAACCAATTCTGCTCTGTTAGGAAATGTTTTACTGTCGAGTAAATCTTTAAGGTATAATAAATTTGTCTCTTCAGACAAAGTACGTTTTATTTGATTTTGAGTTTTCATGCATCAAGTATGCATGACTGAGGCTCAAATGTCCAGTTTGTATTAATGGGTAATAGGCAGTACTAGAGGCTTGTCTTTTTAGAGAGCAATCATTGTTAAGTTGCTTGCGAATCACTGAGGCTACATAATCTTCAAAAACTTTATTCATATCGAATAATAAAGAAAAAAACTGAATATTTATCTAGTCCATTTAAAAAAACATGAATATCTTGTTCAATACTACGCAGCGGTTTATGACGATAAAAATATTTATTAAAACTGATTTCATAGCCAATTTTTGTGGCATCAAGGTTTATTCAGGCTTCGTTGACACTTTTTTTATTAATCCAGGGGCATTAATATTACTTTTCCCACCCAAAGTCGGGATAACATTAATTTGAGTGCTGATACGCTCTTTTAATGCGGATACATGTGAAATAATGCCTATTATAGTGATGATTTGATAATCTTGACAAGGCGTTCATCACCAGTTTTTAATACTTTACTTCTAAAGGTA
>JADGAU010000043.1 GCA_015231865.1 Gammaproteobacteria bacterium
TATCTGAAAAAACCAGAAAGAATAGAGGCATTATTAATGGTGATGACTTGTTGTCTGATGGTTTATGCTGGCCTTGAACATAAAATACGAGCCGAGCTAAAAAGTAAGAATCTGAGCTTTCCAAATCAAAAGAAAAAACCGATTGATAACCCAACCGCTCGATGGGTTATGTTTAGTTTTATGGGAATACATTTACTCACAATTTCAAAACAGGAAAAAATAGTGGTTAATCTTAAAGAAAAACATGAAGTTATTCTTCAGGCGTTAGGTTCACCATACGAATCTTATTATTCATAAAAGTTAGTGCGGAATGACGGTTGAAGAACAACTTCATGGTAAAATTAAACTGGAAAATTTTAGAAAGGGTATAGAAATTCAATTAGAATTTTAGCCCTTCGGTGGTATTTTCCTCTTGTATCAAATACATTCTTTCAGGCTAATAAACGACTCTGCCTGGAAGGACCTAATTATCAAGAAACTCTAAAAAAATTTTCGATTATCGTCGCAAACATATTGACGAATTTGAAAAGAAAATGATTAGCCATGACACTGAAGTTTGACACCAATTTCTTTGGCATCACTTATTCGTTTAATTTGTTCAAATAAAAAAACTGCTTCATCATAGGAGGCCATTAACCACTTAATCCAAAGTTTTAATCTGCCTGCAATATATTTTTCTGAAATTAAATTCTGCATTACCATAAATTGATAAAAGTCTTTTAATAAGACACATATGCTATCCCAACTCATTGTTTGATAAGGCTGATGGTTTAAATACGTTTTTATTTGTTTGGCTAAGTCAGGGCGTGCAAAAGCACCCCGCCCAAGCATAATGTCTTGACAAGAACTTATTTGCTGGCATTTAAGATAATCATTAACATCCCAAATTTCACCATTTAAAACAATAGGAATGTTAATTTTTGCAAATAAATCTGTCACTTCATGCCATTTAGCCGGTGGTCGATAGCCATCAAACTTTGTACGAGCATGTATGGTTATGAAATCAGCACCGGCCTCTTCTATTGCTTTGGCATTATCAAGTAATAAATCACTAGTTTCATAACCCAGACGCATTTTTGCACTCAATGGCGTTTCACTGGGTAAGTCTTTGCGTATAGTGGAAACTAATTTATAGAGAATTTCGGGATCTTGTAATAAAACTGCCCCGCCACCATGACCGTTCACTGTCTTCGCTGGACAGCCAAAATTTACATCGATCCCTTTTACACCCAGTTCAACTGCCTTAGCAGCATTTGCAGCCAAATAGTCAGCATCCGAACCCAGTAATTGCATATGAACCGGCGTGCCGGACTGAGTAAAACTTAATAACTCAAGATTAGAGTTAATTTCTGGATTAATTTCTGGACAATTTTGATAAAAAACGCGCTTGGGGAAAACGCTATTAGTAACACGAAGAAACTCCGTCATGCTAAGGTCATAGCCACCGACTGAAGTTAAAATCTGGCGTACATAAAAATCAGTAATACCATCCATCGGGGCTAGAATAATTTTCACAAAGCCTTGCTCTCTATAGCCAAACTCTAGAACAGTTAGAATGTCTGATTAATCTGATTTTTCTTTTGGTTCTGTCTGAACGCAGTGAGTTAAGCAAAAGGAAAACATATTGAGCAGACATTCTGACTGTATCGCCGCATCACATGACACAAATATTATTCCCAGCCTTTTTACGACGTAAACATTCCTTTTCATAATTACCACAGGCTACGCCTCGAGCAGGGGACATATTCTGATTTGAGTTACATTCCATATGCTCTTTTCTAACTTTCTGATCACTATAGGATGCATATTTAGTGTCGCAAGCACTTAGAGGCAAAAACATAACTATAAAAAATAATAATAAAAACCTGTTCATATAAGAACTTCCTAATATTTATTTAAATTGATTCTCGTATAACTGTGAATATAAACCATTTTCTTCCAAAAGACCAGTGTGAGTCCCTTGCTCAACAACTCGTCCCTGATCAAGAACAACAATTTTATCGGCATTTTCAATAGTTGATAAACGATGAGCAATAATTAATGTTGTGCGTCCTTTTACAACTGTTTCCAGGGCTAATTGAATGGCTCTTTCAGACTCCGTATCCAGGGCAGATGTCGCTTCATCCATAATTAAAATGGGAGCGTCTTTCAAAATTGCCCGTGCAATGGCAATCCGTTGTTTTTGTCCACCTGATAATAGTGCACCATTTTCACCAACAATGGTATCAAAGCCCTGAGGAAGAGATTGAATAAATTCATAAGCATAAGCAGACCTCGCTGCCTCTATAATTTGTTCTCTACTAGAACTCACTAGTGCCCCATAAGCAATATTATTAGCAATAGTATCATTAAATAAAGTCACATTTTGAGAAACTAACGCAATTTGAGAGCGTAAAAAGTTTAATTCATATTCTCCTAGTTTATGATCATCTAATAATATATCGCCGTTAAAGCCATTATAAAACCTCGGGACTAATTGAGATAAAGTTGATTTGCCACTGCCGGAACGACCTACTAGTGCAATCGTTTGTCCTGATTCAATAGTTAAATTTATATCTTGTAAAACTAGTTTTTCAATATTATTTTCAGGAACCTGGAGGTTAGCATAAGCAAAACTTAAATGTTTAATTTCCAGTCGTCCTTCAACTCTGCCGTCCTTAATATGACCGGTATTTTTCTCAGCATCAGTATCTAATAATTCAAAAATAGATTCAGAAGCAGCAATTCCGGTTTGAATTGTTCGATTAACTTCACTTAATTGTCGAATAGGCTTAGGTAATAATCCTGCAGCAGTCATATAGGTAACAAAATCAGCTGCCGACATTTGATCCAAAAAACTTAGGCCGATTGATAATAAAGCAGCTAATGCAAAAGCAACTATCATTTGCAGGACTGGAGTATTGATAGCGGCAACTCGAATCAATTTTATATTGTGTTTAAAGTTATCATAACTTGCTTTAATAAATCGTCGCTTTTCATATTCTTCACCTGCATAGCTTTTTACTTCCTGGTAACCATGAATCGCTTCCGAGGTGACATGGGTAATATTTCCCATTGCATCCTGAATATTTTTACTTAATTGCTTAAATTTCTTGCTGGCATAGCTTACAACAAGCCCTAGTAAAGGAATAATCACAATAAAAATTAAAGATAAACGCCAGTTTAAATAGAACAGATAAGAAAACAAGGCAAGTACCGCAATGCCTTCACGTATAATAACTTTAATAGCATCCGTTGCAGCACCCGTAACACGAGTTACATTATAGATAATTAATGAAATCTGATGGCCGCTATTATTATTATCATAAAAAGATTTTGGCAATTCCATTTGTCGTTCAAAAATTTCACAGCGTAAGGTATGAACCACGTTTTCAGAAACTTTAGCCAGAAAATAGGTGCCTATAAAGCTACCAATACCTCTAACAAAGTAAATAGCAATGAGCGTTAAAGGAATTAGATATTTCGCTAACTCATCGGGATTATAAATCGATTCGGTTAGCCATCCTGTTACCCAGGCAAGCGCAGGCTGTGTTCCTGAATATAGCATAAAGCCCAGAATACTTAGTAAAAAGTAAAACCAATAGGGTTTGACATAAGATAATAATCGTAAATAAACGGACCAGCTATTCATGAATTATAAAGTTTTCAGTTTTCAGATTCTGTTAAGTGCCCATTGACTACTGGCAACTATTACCTTGAACAAATCGGGCATTCTGGATCTTTTGCTAATTTAATTTCTCGCCATTGCATTTGTTTTGCATCTAAGATCATTAATCTTCCACTTAATGAACGGCCAAAACCTACAATAAATTTGATCACTTCAATTGCCTGCATACTACCAATGACACCAAGTAAAGGACCCAAGACGCCATTGGCAGAACAAGTTAAATCTTCCTGTTGTCCGTTATCATCATATAAGCATTGATAACACGGCGATTGTTCAGATGCATTAAATAAACTGATTTGTCCTTCGTAACGAATCGCAGCACCGGAAATTAACGGCGTTTGATGCTTACATGATAAACGATTAATTAAAAATCGCGTTTGAAAATTATCACTGGCGTCTACAACAATATCAGCGAGTTTAATTTGTTCAGATAGTTCTTGTTCCGTTAGTTTCTTATCTAAAACATCAACTTGTATCAGAGGATTAATTGCTTGAATGCGCTCTTTAGCAGAAATAACTTTTTCTTGTCCAATAGATTCAGTTGAATGGATTATCTGACGTTGTAAATTTGAAACCTCAACGGAATCAAAATCATTTATAACCAAATTGCCAATTCCAGCGGCAGCAAGATAAAGTGCTATAGGTGAACCCAGTCCCCCTAGTCCAATCAATAAAATTCGACTTTTCTTAAGTTTTTCCTGACCTTGATATTCAAAGTCTGGCAAAATGATCTGCCGTGAGTAACGAAGTAACTCATCATCATCCATCTTATCAATTACCACTTATCACTTATCACTTATCACTTATCACTTATCACTTAATTATGATATTGCGTACTATGATCATGAACGGCATCAATAAAAGTCTTCACTCTTGATGGATCAATATGTTGATGAATGCCATGGCCTAAATTAAAAACATGACCGCCATTACCAACCTTTCCATAAGATGCCAGAACATTTTTTACCTCTGCTTCAACACGTTCATCCGAAGCATATAAAATACAAGGGTCCATATTTCCCTGTAGTGCAACTTTATCGTTGACCAGTTTTCTTGCCTGAGATAAATCTACCGTCCAGTCGACACCTAAAGCATCACATCCAGTCTCTGCCATTAGATCAAGCCACTGACCGGCACCTTTAGAGAATAAAACAACGGGGATTTGTTCTCCATCTTTTGTTCTGTTAATACCATCGACAATTTGCTGTAAATAGCGTAAAGAAAAATCTTTATAATCTCGTGGGGTTAATACTCCCCCCCAGGTATCAAATACCATCACAGCCTGAGCCCCTGATTCTATCTGGGCATTGAGATATTGAATAACGGATTTTGCCAATGTATCCAATAGTTTATGCATTATCTCTGGTGAGTCATACATCATACCTTTTACTTTTCCAAACTCCTTAGTTGATCCTCCCTCAACCATGTAGGTTGCGAGTGTCCAGGGGCTACCGGAAAAACCAATTAAAGGAACTCTATCATTCAGTTCCTGGCGAATTAAACTCACTGCATCCATGACATAAGCTAATTTATCGTAAGGATCAGGAACTGCTAATCTCTCTACATCGTTAGCGTTCTGTATTGGCTTGTTAAATTTGGGGCCTTCGCCTGTAGAAAAATATAAACCCAACCCCATTGCATCGGGGATTGTTAAAATATCAGAAAATAAAATAGCCGCATCTAATTCATAACGCTCTAAAGGTTGCATAGTCACTTCACAGGCCAATTCTTTATTCATACACAAATCCATGAAACCCCCTGCTTTCTTACGAGTTTCACGATATTCAGGCAAATAACGCCCAGCTTGACGCATCATCCAGACTGGGGTTTTATCAACTGGTTGTTTTAACAAGGCTTTTAAGAAACGATCATTTTTTAGCATAGTGCCTCTCGATTTGTGGTAAAAAAGCTAATTTAACTGCGCATTATTGCATATTTTTAAGAAAATACTAAGCTGGATAATCACTTTTATTGTATAATTATAGGTAAGTATTATATGCCTAAATCATTGGACATCAGTTTATAAACAAATGAAAAACAAACCAATCAATCCACTAATTCTAACTTTGCTGGTCATAGTTACCATTGCAAGTAATACGTTTGTGTGCGCTGATGATTATAAGACACCTACATCATTTCTTAATTTGAATGCCTTTAGTTCCAACTATATAACGCCCTTGTCTTCAAAATCGACCTTGTCTTCAAAAAAAACACTGTCCTCAAATGAGCTAATAGAATCTGAAAATTTTTATATATCCCCACTTCAAATCAGAACTGCAGATTATAAAAATTTTAAATTTAGTTTTAATATGGGGAATCCGAGTGAATTAACTGAGCTATGGAAAAACACTCTTACACAATCATCTTCAGAAGATTATTCATTGAAAACAATAGAGCTTAATCCAAGCACTTCCTATCAGGTTAATGATCAGTTTTCAATTGGTGGTGGTTTACGTATGATATATGCAAAAGGAAAGGTTAAAAGTAATCCTGGTGAGTTAACTAACCTCGCTTCAATGCGAAGTTCTCAGGTACCGGGTATTTCTGCTGCAAATAATGAAACACCTGCCGCACATGATATGGGTGGCGATACAATTTCTTATGGCTATAATCTGGCTATAACTTATCAGCCTACTCATGAATTAGCGGTTGGCTTGAGCTATCGTTCTAATGTTGACCTGGATGTTGAAAGTAATTCAAAACTATATACTAATAGCCAAACTATTCACAGTAACGGTGCATCTGTATCGGTTCATATGCCTGCAAGTCTGAATCTGGCCTTTGCCTACAATATTATGGAAAAAACAACGGTTGAGTTTATTTTGGAAAGAACGCTCTGGTCAAGATATGAAAGCCTTGATTTTAATAACTCAACATCCATACACCCAATGCTAGTATCAAGTTTTGATGATCCTAATACAACAAGCTGGAATGATGCAAATACTTACCGCTTAGGTCTAAGCCATCATTATAGTAAGCAATTAAAGTTTATGTTTGGTTATGCAAGAGATGAAGCGCCTGTGCCAAATGATACACTGGCTTATGAACTGACCGGAAGTGATGGCAATCTTTATTCAGCTGGCTTTGAATACAAGTTTAATGATGCTCAAAGTATTGGCATGTCATATCTTTATTTAACTCGCGCTCCGGTAAATGTATCGAACTCTACAGTTGGTGATACTTTCACAAATACAAAAGCATTTCTTGCAACCATTGCTTATAAACACGCATTCTAAATATATTTTCTTTGCATTCCTACATTATTAGCCCAATGCTGTGCAATAGCTGTCTACAATAAAAATTAATCATATTTTCAATAAGTTAACCTTTCTATAAGTCCGCAGTCAATTTCTATTTATTAGAATAAATAGAAAAAATATAATAATAATTCTTTCTTTAGTTATTATATATAATTCTAAAATCAAAACATCCGCAAATTAAAACTAGATTAATATTTAATAATGGATAATAATAACTATAATTATTATTAACTTATAGTTTTTTTATATATTAAACTTAAAAATAATAACAATGATTTAGAATATTCAGTATTTACTCAGATAAATATGAAAATAATACGCACAGTAAATTGCATTTAATAATGAGAACTAAAAAGAATCCTGAAATAAGTCTCAATACTGCTCTAAGACGGAAAGAAAATCGTTACAACTATGTAATGCCAATTAAAATTCGTACAAAAGCTATCCGCTGCGAAGGTGAAACAATTAATGTTTCATATAAGGGAATTAAATTTTCAGCACAACCAAAGTCTGATGATACCTCGGTTTCTATTGGAGACTTTGTTTATGTCATCATCCCAGAATTAAATGAATATTTAGATAGTTTTTTAGCAGATGATGATCAAAAAATCACCCCTGAATTCTTTATGTATCAAGTGGTTTACCTTGAGGCTTTAGCTGATAAGGTTATTGTTGCCTGTGAATATGTAGGTCAATCATTCAGCGACCTCTTGATGCTGGAAAGTTATATTGAAGAAAGGTTACAGGCATGCGAAATAGACAAGTCTCATGAAATTGATAATATCAAATACACATTTTACGAATACTTAAGGTTTGATTATATAACTGAATTGGTTTATTACTTTATACCTCATAATAAAAGTGGTCTCTTTATAGAGTCTGAAAAAAATCGTTTTATCTTTGGTCATGCTACTAATTCAAAAAGTAATCAACCAGACTTTTCTCCTTTTTTAACACCGTCCTGTATTGATTATATCTGTAATCAACTAAATGATAAAAATGACTTTTACTTATATTTGTTTTGGGATAATAACTCCTTATATTTCAAATACTCTTTTGAAATTAAAAGCAAAAAAGAGCTATTACAACTTCAACAACAAGTTGTTCACTTTAAAGGCTATGTTTTAAAAGCCTATACCTCTAAGATTTCTTTATCACAGACCAAAGATGAAGTTGAGCTGGATCAAAAAATAAACTCTGCTAAAAATATCATTCATCAAATTGTTATGTTTGATATCACTAAGTTTGTCATACAGTGCAGTCATTCTTTATTTGGATTAGATAAAACTAGTCCATCAACCTTCCCGGAAATTAAAAGGAAACATGAACAACCTTATACACATAAATGTTTTTCTCTGAATTCACATAATCAACGGATGGAAAACAGATATTTACTAAAAACAGAGGTTAGAATAAGCCATAATAGAGACAACTATATTAGTGCTCACACAGTTGATTTTTCATATTCTGGACTGGCAGTTATGCTTGCTAACATAGATAACAAACCAGATTTATTTTCTATTGATAAGAAAATATGGGTAGATTTTATTGCTCTAAACACTCAAATGAAAAAAGTAGAACTATCCTGCATACCATTTATTATTAAGAACATTATCAATTGCCAATCTTCTGATAAAGTACAGTTTGGCTTATTACGTGATACTGAAAACTGCCCTCCTAATATTAACCAGTTTTTTGATAATGTCATTGAAAGGAATCGATTAAAGCTACCTTTGTGCCAACAAGATAAAATTAATTTGATTAGTAAACAGCACATACAAACTCGTTATAAAGAAACCTTACAAACCATTCCAATCTTTTTGTCAGAAACTGCTGATGGAGAGTTTATAATCAAGGAAATTAAAGTTTATAATGAAAAATCAGACCTGGCAGAATTTTTTAAGGTAGGTAATAAGTATAGTTTTGCCTGCTTGACACGAGAACTATTATTAAAGAAGTTTTCACAATATATCAGTATGAAGCACTATCAAGCCAAACCCTTTCTTGCTTTTTTTATAAAGGTTAATGATGATATAAAAGTGATCACCAATGAAGAAATCACAGACAAAAAGAAACTTTATAAAATAGCTCTAGATACGATTCATAAAAATGGTAAATGTATCTTACTTTATTTTAACGAGAATAAGAATTTTGATGAACAAACTTTTATTTTTGCCTTTAATAAACATAGTCACCCTGAACCTAAAGAAATTGAATACGCTAAAAAACAAGTTACTGATATCCGAGGATATATGGAATTAATTGATATTACTTCTTATTTTATTGACTTTTTAGACTAAGAGTTCTTTATCTTTAAAACCTCAGTTGAACACTAATATTGGACTCAAATTATCGAATGAATATGAAAATTAACAAATATGTGTCTCACCAATTCAGTAGAAAAGTGTACATTGAAATGGGTTCAACTGAGGTATTAAGAATGATGGATTATGAATTATGGGAACGATAGAATCATCTTTTAACTTTATAACGTTATTTGGTTACTTCTTATTCTTTATTACCTTGATGTATCAGTTATTATTGTTAAGAGAGAAACAAAAATTATTAGATTATGTAGATGATTTAAAAAACAATATAAAAACATTAAAAAAGAAAATGAATGAAGGATTAGTCTCTGTACCAGATTCAAGTTATGATTTTTTTACTAACCTCATATCTTATATAAAAGATAATTATAAAGAACAATTTAATCAGGAAATAACAAGCAATAACAAAATTATTGATAATAAAAAAACAAAAAGTTATATGATCTATATGCTTGGCTATCAAAGTCTGAATACCGCGATAAAATCTTTTGATGATGATCATTCTATTGAAAATACCTGGCGCAAAATAGACTCTCAACTAAAACCAATTATAGAAAATTATAAAATAATTCATAATAAAGATTTTGAAATTATTATTGAAAAACATATTAAGCAAGCTAAACAATCCAATACTTCATCTAAACATGACTCTAGCCATGATGGTTCAGGTTATGAAGTATTACTTCAAGAAAGAAAAGTAGAGATCCTCCGCCTAAAACTTAAAATACAAGAACAAATTGATGAAATAAAAGAACTACAAGAAAAGTTAATGCAGAAATATTCAGATGGTAATCTAGAAAGTTTAGACTTAGAACAATCGATGATTGAAATCAGAAAAAAACTTGCAGACGCAGAACTAACAATCAATAGTATGAATAAAGAATTAAGTAATAAAACTGAACAAATCTATTCTTTACAAACTCAACTTAGAGACTTACCTGCCATCAATAGTAACCTTAATGATGAAATCATCGCATTAAAGTCTGAATTAACTGAAATACAAAAAGACAAGAAACTGACTAATAAACTTAATGAAGAAAAACAACAGGCTCTAAATTCTGAGTCACTCAAGAGAGATCAGTTAATTGCGCGCTTTGCTCAAGAAAGTAAAGAATTTATAACGCTTATTGAAAGTTTAGAAAATAAAGAAGTCGAATATCTTGAAAAAATCAAATCACTTGAAGCTAAACTCAATTAATTGTAGTAGTTGCATGTATATACCCGTGACCATTCAAAATGCAAGTTTTAGTAAGTCATGAACAGCTCTTATTTAAGGCAGGAAGATTGTTCATAGCCGTCCTATGGTTAATCTTCATAACGCAGAAGAAGGAGCTATTAAGGCAAGATGGGCACAGGGGGTAATAGGATGGTAAGATTTATACCGACAAATTGTACTAAACCGTTTTGTCCTCCTCAATCCCCCTTCTAAAGAAGGGGGAAGCAATTTAACAACACTTAACGACAGAGCCAATTTTACATTTAATTATCAAGTCATTTTCAAAAATGGTATTCCTCAGAACGGAATATCATCATCCATAGTTGCATCCATTGCTGGCATTGGAGCAGCTTTTGATGGCTTAGGAGAAGAAACGAAGCCTTGATTTTCACCCTGTGGTTGACTAGGGGCATAGTTTGTACTTCCACCCGAACCACTACCTAACATCTGCATGACACCAGAAAAATTATCAACAACAACTTCTGTTGTATATTTATCCTGACCACTTTGATCCTGCCATTTTCTTGTTTGCAATTTACCTTCAAAATAAACCTGAGAGCCTTTTTTTAAATATTGGCCAGCGACTTCGGCAAGTTTTCCAAAAATAACAACACGGTGCCACTCTGTTTTTTCCTGTGTTTGCCCTGTATTTTTATCTTTCCAGGATTCGTTTGTCGCTAAACTTAAATTTGCAATGGCACGCTGATCTGCGGTATATCTCATTTCTGGATCATTGCCTAATGTACCAATCAAAATTACTTTATTGACGCCTCTTGCCATTATCTTTCCTTTATTTATTCTGAATTAACAATACTGATTTGAAACTTGTAAAAGTTTATCACGATCCAGGGCATGTAAATCAACCTTTAAAAATGCTTCACCAACCTCAAGATCAATAACTGCCTCAGCGACACCATTTACTTCTGTAAGCATTTGAGTAAGATGAATAATATCTTCAGATTTAGCATTGCTTACCTTAACGATAAAATTACTCAGGTATCTGGGACTTTTCATTGTAACTGCTATTAATAACCAACTCAATAAGCATATCACAGCAAACAAATAAACTGATTGCATACCCCCAAAGTCCATTACAAGCCCACCAAAGACACCGCCTGAAAAGGCTCCAAGAAACTGGCTCGTACTATATACTCCCATTGCCGTGCCTTTATTTTCAGCCGGTGATATTTTTGCAACCAATGAAGGTAAAGAAGCTTCTAATAAATTAAAAGCGGTAAAAAAGATGAGTAAAATAACCGCAATAGAAATTGCAGAATAAGAAAAGAAATAGAAACAAAGTTCAGTCAGGCTTAAGACAAATATTGCGCCGATAAAAACTGCTTTCATCTTACGTTTTGTTTCAGCAATAATAATAAAGGGTACCATTAAAATCATCGATAAAAAGATCGTTGGTAAATAAACCTTCCAATGTTCATTTAACATTAAGTTACCAATATTTTCCTGTGTTAAGGATAAAGGAATGACTAAAAAAGTAGCAGTTAGCACCATATGCAAAATAAAAATCCCTAAATCAAGACGAAATAGTTGAGGATCTTTAAGCATTTTAAGTAATTTAGCAGGCTCCGCTTCTGTATCTCGGTGGTGTTTAATTTGTTCTGGGTTGGGCACTACAAAAACAACGATCACAATGGCTAACAAAGCTAGCACAGCTGTTAATAAAAATATTCCATTAACCCCTATCCATTGCTCTAATAAGCTTCCTAGAACCATGGCAATACCAAAAGAAAAGCCAATACTCATTCCAATAATCGCCATTACTTTTAGACGATGTTCTTCACGAGTCAGATCAGCAGCAAAAGCCATTAAGACGGCTGCAACAGCACCACTTCCTTGAAGCAGACGACCAATAATGACACCATAAATATCGGTTGCCTGGGCAGCAATGATACTGCCTAAGGCAAAAATTAACATGCCGGCAATAATCATTGGCTTACGCCCGACTCTATCCGATAAATATCCATAAGGAATTTGAAATAAGGCCTGAGTTAATCCATAGGCACCAATTGCGATACCAATAAGCATCGGTGTACTATGCTCTAATTTCTGAGCATACAAAGAAAAAACCGGCAAAATCATAAACAAACCCAGCATACGTAACGCATAAATGCCTGCCAGAGAATAAGCAGAGCGCTTTTCAGAAGAACTTAGAATAGATTGTTGCGGTTTAATATTTGTTGATGATGACATAACTTATTATAACAGACCTTAGACAAGCTCAACTTTATTTCTACCATTATTTTTTGCAATATATAGTGCTTTATCTGCTCGCTTTAACAAATCCTCAATACCTTTGTCCTGTTCAACAACCATATTAGCAATGCCAATACTTAAAGTTAGGCTTACCATTTTACCCTGCTCCAGCAAAAGTGGACTACTTTCAATACTTTTACGTATATTTTCAGCTAACTTTAATGCACTATCTGTTGGTGAGTCCGGCATCAGGATAACAAATTCTTCACCTCCATAGCGGGCAATTATTTCATCTCCAGATGAAAGCTTTTTAAAAACTTCTGAACAAGAACGAATTGCCATATCCCCCACATCATGGCCAAAATTATCATTTATACCTTTAAATCGATCGATATCAATCATCAAAAGAGATAAAAACTTATTTTGATTCTTACTTTCCTGGAAAATCGGCCCTGCAATTTTATAAAAATATCGACGATTATACAGTTCGCTAAGAGAATCAATAGAAGCTTCATACATTAATTGCTGTTTGGATTTTTCCAGTTTTTCTTGTTGCTGCCGTAGTTGTAGATTAATCTTTGATAACTCGGCTGTACGTTCTGAAACCTCTTGTTTCAGCTTTTCAGCCAAAGATTTTCTCTCGCTGAATAAATCTTCCTGGGCCTGAATTTTTGCCTGTCTACTATCATAGTAATGACTAACCAGAATAAAAGAAAAAAATATAATTTCAATCAAAGAACCAAAGGCAAAAGCATATCGACTGAAATCAACATTTGCTATCAAGCCATTATAAGTCATCGTCATCAATGCCATGGTTGGCATGTAAATAACCAAGGCTATAAGATAATATCTGGCCTGGGTGAAATATTTATTTGTCCAGGCCTGTATTGACGTATAGAGCAAGACCAGAAAGAAAACTGACGAATAGATATTAAAAAATAAATTAATATAGGCAAAATCCAGGCTAATAAAAACAAAACATAATAGAATAATAGCAGCAGACCAATTAAAAAATTTACTTATCTTTGGTGATTTATTTTTTAATTCCAATATCTCCGCAGTAAATAGAACCATAAAAAAAATAACTAATGAACCAAAGGCGTGCAAGCCATGAATCCAGCCTGGAATGCCCAAATAGAGGTAATTACCATTTTGAACATTTATCCAGATAAAAAAGGAAAAAACATAAGCGATATAATACAGATAAACTCGTTCCCGAATAACAAAATATAAGAAACCGGTTAATAACAATACAAAGAGTAATATCCCGGAATAAGCATTGTATATCTGTGCAATATTAAAACGTCCATGACGATAAAATTCCTTTTCAGTAAAAATCTGAAAAGCACCAATAAAAGAAGAAACAGTATTTGCTTTAATATAAAAAGTTTTAACTTCATTTTGATTTATATAAAGTGGAAATGCTGGATATGATTGATAAATTTGCCGTTGTTCAATAGGGACATTCAGGCCGTTGACCACGACTTTCCACTGATTTTGGGAAAATTCGTATAAATCGACCTGTGTCCAGAAAGGCTCTGTTAAATTAAGAATAAAATTCTGTAAGTGACTTTTATTGTGAATTGTTAATTTAAACCAGGCATTTCCCGAATGATACCCTAAAGCAAACTGACTCGGAATTTTATTACTGAAACCTATTTTGGATACTTCTTCAACCGTTTTCTTACCTGAGCCATCGTAGAAATAACCGAGAAAAAAAACCTCAACTTTTTTATCATTATCAGTAATCAAAGTAGTTGCATTTGATACACCAAAGCATAAAAAACTATAAATCGCGATAAATATTGATAGTGAAAATCTGGATATCATAAATACATTAATAAGTTGAATGGACTAGTGATACTACCATATTAAATATTTTTCGCAATCATGATAATATGATTATTGAAACCTGATATTAAATAGGATAATTAATGTCCATTGATAAGCCTGCAATGATATACTTTTAACACTTAACACTTAACACTAGTTTTCTATGCATACCATAAAACTTCAAGGCGTTCGCACACATAATCTTAAAAACTTTGATCTTGAAATTCCCAGAGATAAATTGATTGTTATCACCGGATTATCAGGTTCAGGTAAATCTTCTTTGGCTTTTGATACAATCTATGCTGAAGGACAACGGCGTTATGTTGAGTCCTTGTCCAGTTATGCCAGGCAATTTCTTTCCTTAATGGAAAAACCGGATATTGATCATATCGAAGGCTTATCTCCAGCAATATCAATTGAGCAAAAGTCGACTTCCCACAATCCTCGTTCAACTGTCGGTACTGTGACTGAAATATATGATTATTTAAGATTATTATTTGCCCGCGTTGGAACACCAAAGTGCCCTGAACATAATACGACTCTGGATGCTCAAACTATCAGCCAGATGGTTGACCAAATTATGCAAATAGATGCTGGTACTAAACTCATGCTACTGGCTCCCGTTGTAGATGAACGTAAAGGTGAATATGAATTATTATTTAAAACACTACAGGCCAAAGGTTATGTAAGATTTCGCGTCGATGGCACTCTATATGAAGCGAATCAATTGCCAGAGCTAAATAAAAAAACTAAACACACTATCGAGGTGGTGGTTGATCGATTTAAAATTCGTGAAGGCATTGAGCAACGTTTAGCTGACTCGATTAGTACTGCGATTAATCTTAGTGATGGTGTAGTAAAAATTTCCGAACTGGATGATAGCTCTACGACACATGACCAAACCTTTTCAACGCTATATGCTTGCCCGGAATGTGGTTATAGCATCAGCGAACTGGAACCCAAAATATTTTCTTTTAACAATCCTTCCGGTGCCTGTGAAGAATGTGATGGTTTGGGAATTAAACATTTTATAGATGCCAATAAAATTATCGACTCGGACGAGTTATCTTTAAAAGATGGAGCCATTATTGGATGGGACAAAAAAAATGGCTATTACCATCAACTTTTAAAATCATTGGCTGATCATTATCAATTTTCGCTTGCAACACCCTATAAAGATTTACCTAAAAAAATTCAAAATCTGATTTTATATGGAAATAAAGGACAAAGAATTGATTTCACTTTTATTAATGATCAGGGTGAAGCAACTATCCGTAAAACAGATTTTGAGGGCATTATCCCTAATATGACTCGCCGCTATGAATCAACGGATTCGAATCATGTCAGGGACAATCTAAAAAAATTTCAGACCATACATGCCTGCCCTGAGTGTGAAGGAACCCGTCTTAAAGTTTCGTCCAGACATATCACCATTAATAATCATTCTTTACCTGATATCACGCATCTATCAATTGATGAAGCAAAAGTTTTTTTTGAACAATTACATTTAACCGGTAAAAAAGAACAAATCGCACAAAAAATTATTACCGAGATAAACTTGCGGTTAAAATTCTTAGTCAATGTAGGTCTAAATTATCTTAGTCTTGATAGAAGCGCCGACACACTGTCAGGTGGAGAGGCGCAACGCATACGCCTGGCCAGTCAAATCGGTGCCGGACTGGTTGGCGTTATGTATGTGCTGGACGAACCATCCATAGGACTTCATCAAAGAGATAATCAACGCTTATTAGATACCTTGCTTTATTTGCGTGATCTGGGTAATACCGTTATTGTTGTCGAACATGATGAAGATGCCATCAAAATTGCGGATCATATTATCGATATCGGTCCCGGTGCGGGTGTTCATGGTGGTCAGGTGATTGCTCAAGGTAATGCTAAACAAATAATGGCTAATCCCAATTCTATTACCGGCCATTTTCTTTCTGGTCAGGAAAAAATAGAAACACCTAAATTAAAACAAAGAACTCAGGCCAATCTTAAAAAATGTATCTCCATAAAAGGGGCAACAGGAAACAACCTTAAAGCAGTTGATATTGATATACCCATTGGATTATTAACGGTAGTCACTGGTGTTTCTGGTTCTGGGAAATCAACCCTCATTAATGATACCTTGTATCAATTTTCGGCCGCTGAGATAAATAAAGCCAATACCACACCGGCTCCATTTCAATCAATCAAAGGATTAGATCAAATTGATAAGGTGATTGATATTAGTCAAAGCCCAATTGGCAGAACCCCCCGCTCTAATCCGGCCACTTATACCGGATTGTTTACAGGTATTAGAGAGCTTTTCTCTGCTACTAATGAAGCACGCGCAAGAGGATATACGCCTGGAAGATTTAGTTTTAATGTTAAAGGTGGTCGTTGTGAAGCTTGTCAGGGAGATGGCGTTATTAAAGTCGAAATGCACTTTTTGGCTGATATTTACGTTGAATGTGATGTTTGTAATGCTCATCGATATAATCGGGAAACACTGGAAATTAAATACAAAGGTAAAAACATTTATGAAGTATTAGAAATGACCGTAGAAGAAGCCGCTGACTTTTTTGCACCAATTCCTGCAATCAAAAGAAAAATTGATACTCTTATGAAAGTTGGCTTAAGTTATATTAAATTAGGCCAAAATGCGACGACGCTCTCCGGAGGAGAAGCACAGCGAATTAAACTTGCCAAAGAACTGGCAAGAAGAGATACTGGAAAAACACTTTATATTATGGATGAGCCGACCACAGGACTTCATTTTCATGATATTAAACAATTATTATCTGTCATCATCACCTTACGAGATCATGGCAACACCATTATAATTATCGAACATAACTTAGATGTGATTAAAATGGCTGATTGGATTATTGATATTGGTCCAGAAGGAGGAAATGGTGGTGGTAAGATTATTGCGTCAACCACACCAGAAAAACTGGTCAAGATAAAGGCTTCATATACCGGTAAATATCTTAAACCTTATTTACAAGGATAATTTGTAATGACACCAAAAACATTATTTATACAATTTTTTTGCTTTTTGATATCAGGATTAATGTTTCAGTCCTTGTTGGCACAGGATAATTTTTTAACTGAAGAAATTTCAGACAATAAAATTTCTGCTAGCGCAAAAAAAATCTATACCATTGGCGTTGTTCCTCAATTTGAAGCACGAAGACTGGCTTCAATCTGGATGCCACTATTAAAACAACTCAGTATAAAAACCGGACATCAATTTGAATTACATGGCGCATCAAGTATTGCAGAATTTGAAAAAGCTTTTATGATGGGCAAGTATGATTTTGCCTATATGAATCCCTACCATTTAATACTTGCGAATCAATTACAAGGTTATCTTCCACTAGTCAATGATGCTTCTAAAAAACTTCGTGGGGTCTTAGTTGTTAGAAAAGATAGTAATATTAATAACGCGTCTGATTTAGATGGAAAAATTATTGCATTTCCTTCTCCAAATGCCTTAGGCGCATCCTTACAAATGCGCCAGGAACTTCATGATCTTTTTAAGATCAACTTTATACCTAATTATGTTAAAACCCATGATTCTGTTTATTTAAATGTTTTATTAGGTGATGCCGAAGCAGGTGGTGGCGTGGGCAAAACTCTAAAACGTCAATTACCCCAATATCAGCAAGCTTTAAAAGTCATTCATAAAACGGCTCCGGTTGCTCCTCACCCTATTGCAGTTCACCCTAGAGTTGATAAAAAAGTCAGTGAATTGTTTAAAGAAAAAATTATCGAAATGGGCAAACACAATACCACCAAGAGTATGTTGGCGAGAATTCCCATTAAACAAATTTCGGCTATTAGCTTAGAGGCATATAAACCACTGGAAAAAATGCATTTAGATCGTTTTTATATTGCTCCTAAATAGAAATTAAAGATAGTAAAGCCCAAATAACTCATTCTTCATGACAGCACCCAGATGAATTTACGCTATAAGCTATTTTTACCTATCATTATTTCATTTTTAGGCTTATATGTTATTTTGCATTCCTATTGGGCTCCTAAACTCTTTGAATATTCAAAACAAGATTTTATTGAGCAAATGCATAGTGAGTTGGCAGCAATAAAATCAGATATTTCTCGCCACCTGATTGCCAACGACTTTTCGGCTCTCTATTCTTCATTGGAATATCAGCAAAAAAGACATGGGGAAATCTGGCATCATTTGACGCTATTTTCTCCGGGAAACAAACAAAAATATCCTTTATTTGAATCACATGAAGATATTTTGTCTGAGACTCATGGCTTCCATATCCAGGTTGATTATCCAATTATTTATAACGAAAAAGATTTGGGAAAACTGTCTCTTCATATAGATTGGGAACAAAAACATCTTCGCACACTAGAAAGAATTCAGGAACTTGAAGGGCTAATACTAGTGACCATGTTCTTTTTATTATTGGTTAATTTTCTTACCCAAAGACAAATAATTATTAAACCTCTGGTGGACTTAAATAATGCCACAAAAAAAATGGCTGATGGTGACTTTGATACCCCACTACATAAAAACAATAACGATGAAATTGGCCAATTAACCGAAAACTTTGAACTGATGCGATGCAATATTATTCGTATCCACGCCTCATTAATTGATAGCAAGAATGAGGCAATTGAAGCTTCAAGAGTTAAAAGTGAATTTTTAGCCAGTATGAGTCATGAAATCCGAACGCCCATGAATGGTGTATTGGGGATGCTGAGTTTAATGCAAAGTCATGAATTATCTCAGGAACAAAAACAACGCGCCCGAATTGCTGAAAGCAGTGCTAACGCTCTACTAAACTTAATTAACGATATTTTAGATTTCTCAAAAGTAGAAGCAGGTAAACTAGACATTGAACAGATAAATTTTGATTTAACCAGTATGCTGACCGATTTTATTGAGACTATGTCGATACCGGCTCATAAAAAAGGAATTGAATTAATTCTGGATTATCATAATAGCCATAATAAATTTATAAAAAGCGATCCTGGTCGTCTGCGTCAGATCCTTACAAATCTGGTTTCTAATGCGATTAAATTTACCAGCCAGGGTGAGATTAAAATCAGTATCTCCATAGAAGATATTGATGGACAAAATTATCGTTTGAATGGCTCGGTTAGCGATACCGGTATTGGCATCCCAAAAGAAAAATTATCACTTTTGTTTCAGGAATTTACCCAGGTTGATGCTTCAACGACTCGTAAATACGGAGGTACCGGATTAGGGCTTTCTATTGCAAAACGTTTATCTGAATTAATGGGCGGCGGAGTTGAGGTAAGTAGTGAGGAAGGCAAAGGCAGTTGTTTTAGTTTCAATATTATCGTTAATATTGCCAATCAAACTGAAAGTATCGTACCTGCAATTAACATGGAAGATTTAAAAGTATTAATTGTAGAGGACAATGCAACAAATCGTGATGTACTTAGAACTCATATTGAAAATTGGGGCGCACAGGTGGCTGAAGCTGAAGATGCCCATTCAGCTCTAAGCTTATGCCAATTACAAAAACAACACCGAACACATCCTCACTTTGATATAGCGCTAATAGATATGCAAATGCCTGGCATTGATGGTATTGAATTAAGTCAACAGATACGTAAAAACAAAGATTATAATAGTATGCGATTAATTATGATGACATCGGCAAATAAACGTGGCGATGCTAAAAAATACGCAGAATTAGGGTTTGATGCCTATTTTACTAAACCTATTTTAGCAGCTGACTTATTCAATACATTTGCCGTTATTATAGAAGGTGGTAATGCTTTTGAGCAGGCAAGTCCTCTGATTACTTCTCACTATATTCACTCATTAAACAAGCCTGAAAAGAGTATCAATTCCCCTAAATGGCAAGATAATAGTGAAAATATCCGAATTTTACTGGTTGAAGATAATCGGGTGAATCAGCTTGTCGCTAAAGGTTTTTTAAGTAAATTAGGGCTGAACTGCGATCTGGCAGCCAATGGCAAAGAAGCCATAGAATCACTATTACAAGCACCGGCTGAAAGTACATATGATTTGATTTTAATGGATTGCCAAATGCCCGAAATGGATGGTTATGAAGCGACTAAACAAATAAGAGCCGGCAAGGCTGGCAGCAAAAATACCGATATCACTATTGTAGCAATGACGGCTAATGCCATGAAGGGAGATAAAGAAAAATGTTTTGATGCTGGTATGAATGAATATATCAGCAAGCCTGTAAGTAAAGATAAATTAAGTCATATTTTGAACCAATGGCTAGACCATTAATTCTCTAGTCTCTAGTCCCTAGTCATTTATTATGACTAAGGACTATTAACTAAGGACTATCAACTAAATACTATTAATTGAATCTATTAATCATTCTTAATAACAATACTTGGGAACTTATTAGAGAAGTCCTGAACCTTAAGTGCTAACTTAGCGGCTATTTTTCTGGCCATCTCAATATACATTTGAGTAATTCTACCATCAGGCTCTGCAATAACGGTTGGCTTACCATTATCCGCTAATTCACGAATACTCATATCCAAAGGTAAATCACCCAATAAAGTAACATGTTCTTCATCAGACATACGTTTACCGCCGCCTTCACCAAAAACTCGTTCTTCATGTCCGCACTTGCTACAAATATGGATTGACATATTCTCAATCACACCTAAAACAGGAACATTTACCTTATCAAACATTTTTAGACCTTTTCTTGCATCTAATAACGCGATATCCTGAGGCGTTGTCACAATGACCGCGCCACTGACTGGAATTTTTTGAGCCAGGGTCAACTGAACATCACCCGTGCCTGGTGGTAAATCAACCACTAAATAGTCAACATCATCCCAACGGGTATCTTTAAATAATTGTTCTAATGCCTGAGTAACCATAGGACCACGCCAGATCATCGGGCTGTCATCATCAACTAAAAATCCAATAGACATTGCCTGCAGGTTATGGTTAACCATTGGGTTTAAGGACTCACCGTCTTCAGATTCGGGTTTGCCTGAAATACCTAACATTCTAGGAATGCTGGGGCCATAAATATCCGCATCTAACACAGCAACACGGGCACCCTCTGCAGCTAAAGCTAAAGCTAAATTAACAGTAGTTGTTGATTTACCAACACCACCTTTTCCTGAAGCCACAGCAATAATATTTTTAACGCCGGCAATAGGCTTGACACCTTTTTGAACAGCATGCGTGACAATTCTAGAACTAAGATTGACTTCGACTTCATCAATGCCATCTGTTTTAGCAACCGTTTCTTTAATTGCCTTTTTTAGTTCTTCTTCATAGCCTTGATGCGGGAAACCTAATTCAATATCAATGGTTGCTTTATTACCATCAACAACGACGTTTTTGACACAACGTGCGCTATCTAAATCTTTTTCTAAATAAGGGTCTATAAACGTTTTTAACTGTTCTTTAACCTGTTCTGACGTTGCATTTGCCATTTAGTTAGTACTCCTAATTTTAATTCCTTAGTAATTTACTCGGTTATTATAGCTTATATCGGGCTATTTTCAAAGTAATCAACTAAAGCTAAATATTTAATCATTGAATTTTTGTATAAAGCTGTCAACTAAAGCTGTTAAACAAGGCTATATTAAACTTGTATACTTTGGTAAAATCTCAACAGTTTTTCGTCACAATTTTAGGAACTATATGTCAACCAATATTTCACCAACAAAGAATGATTCATCCAAAAGAGAAATTCTCGTTACCAGTGCCCTTCCTTATGCTAATGGTTCCATACATTTAGGCCACCTTGTTGAATACATCCAAACCGATATATGGGTTCGCTTTCAGAAATCACAAGGACACCAATGTACCTACGTCTGTGCCGATGATGCCCATGGTACGCCAATTATGCTGCGTGCCCAGAGTGAAGGTGTTAGCCCTGAAGAATTAATTGCTAAAACACAAATCGAGCATGAAGCTGACTTTGCTGAATTTTTAATCACATTTGATAATTTTTATAGCACCCATTCCGATGAAAACAAAGAACTGGCTACAAAAATTTATACAACACTAGAAAGTCAGGGACATATCGCAACTAAAACAATTTCTCAAGCCTATGATCCTGAAAAAGAGATGTTTTTACCCGACCGCTTTATTAAAGGGGAATGCCCAAAATGTGGTGCAGCTGATCAATATGGTGATAATTGTGAAGCTTGTGGAGCAACTTATAGCCCGACTGAACTAAAAAATGCAGTATCAGCAGTCTCTGGTGCTAAGCCTATCGAAAAAGACTCGGAACATTATTTTTTCAAGTTAACAGACTTTGAAGATTCTCTAAAACAATGGATATCTCCAGAACACCTACAGGAAGAAATCGCCAATAAACTTCACGAATGGTTTAATGATGGCCTGCAGAACTGGGATATTTCACGCGATGCCCCTTATTTTGGCTTTAATATACCCGGTAAAAAAGATAAGTTTTTCTATGTTTGGCTTGATGCTCCAATTGGCTACATGGCAAGTTTTAAAAACCTGTGTGATAAAAATGACTCTCTTGATTTTGACCATTACTGGAAAAATGACAGCGAAACTGAGTTGTATCATTTTATTGGTAAAGATATTGTCAACTTTCATGGTTTATTTTGGCCGGCTATGCTGGAAGGTTCCGGCTTTAGAAAACCGAGTGCTATTTTTGCTCATGGGTTTCTTACCGTTGATGGACAAAAAATGTCTAAGTCCAGAGGCACATTTATTAAAGCAAGAACTTATTTAAATCACCTTCATCCAGAATATTTACGATACTATTTTGCTGCAAAATTAAGCAGCAATGTGACAGATCTTGATTTAAACCTCGAAGATTTTAAAGTTCGAGTAAACAGTGATTTAGTGGGTAAAGTCATTAATATTGCTAGTCGATGTGCCGGCTTTATTAATAAACGCTTTGATGCCACCTTAAGTCTACAATTAGACGAACTCGAATTATTTGATACCTTTGCAACGGCAGGCGATAGTATTAAACAGCATTATGAAGAGAGAGAATTTAGTAAAGCGATTAGAGAAATTATGGCGTTAGCCGACAAGGCGAATCAATATATTGACCTTCATAAGCCCTGGCAGTTAATTAAAGAACAAGGACAAGAAGCGAAAACCCATGCAGTTTGTACTATGGGTCTTAATTTATTTCATCAGCTTATTGTTTATTTATATCCCGTATTACCTGAATTAGCCACTAAGGTTGATGAGTTTTTAAATACGAATACCAATACTTGGCAAAATAGTCAAAAAGCATTAACTGACCATAAAATTAATCCATTCAAGCCACTATTAACCAGAATTGATGAGAAGCAAATTGAAGCCATGGTTAGCGATTCCAAAGAAGTGCTAAAAGATGAGCAAAAAGTTTCATCAAAGCAATCATCGTCAGCAGTAGAAGCAATTGCTGATA
>JADGAU010000044.1 GCA_015231865.1 Gammaproteobacteria bacterium
AATTGCAAATATAGCTGGATTAAGTCAGCCAATTATCAAACAAAAAGCACTCACAATCGATAAGGTAAAAAAAGTTCAGACAGCACTTAATAAAAAAGGTTTTAATGCAGGCTTAGCTGATGGCATTTTTGGCTCAAAATCTAAGCGTGCACTTCAGGACTTTCAACTATCAATGGATTTAGCTGCTGATGGCTACCCGGATGAAGCAACTTTATTGTTCTTATTAGATAGCCCTAAGCCCAATAAAAAATTTGGGCTACCATCAAAAACTAACATAAAAAGATAGAACAACTTTTTCACTATTGTGTTAAATATTAGGGCCTGGCCATTATTTAAGAAAAAAATTTCAATTATTTTATAAAATCTGACATTCATCTGACAATTGAAGAGGATAATCCTAGTCTTGTTTAGGATTATATAGATTTTTAATATGACAAATTTACAAGATGGAAGTTTTGGTGACTTTGTCATCATGGTATTGATTGTATTAATTTTTGGGATTTATTTATTCTTCCAAAATGATATAAACCAGGTCGATGGATATAAAGAAAAAATTAATCAGAAACAAGTGATTGATAATCATAAAACAAAGAACCCAAACCCTTAGCTACTTTATAGTAAAACTTTCACTCCTGTTCACGGTAATATCATCATTACGCTCTTAGCGATCCTGATATTTTTTCAGTGTTGCGAGTAACTGTTGTTCCTGCAGCCTGTTTCAACATTTGTTTCATTTTATTTCACTGTGTTTTTTTAACCTTATAAACATAGCTCTAGAAAATAAATCAAACTTAAAATAATTTTGCAAATAAACTAAACCAAACTAATGGTAAAATAAATCCATAAAAAATCAACATCCTAAAAATTTCTTTCTAGTGAAAATACAATGGTATCAAGAGCAAATTTTATTCGCGGTAAATTTTCCAATAAAACACAAGCAATTCGACCGCCATGGTCGATAGATGAACAACAATTTACAGATTTATGTCATCGATGTGATGACTGTATTAAAGCCTGTCCTGGAAAAATTATTGAACGAGGCGACGCTGGTTTTCCACAGGTTAATTTTAGGCTCGGTGAGTGTGACTTTTGCGGTGATTGTGAAAAATCCTGTAAAACTAACGCACTACATAAAATTGAAGAAGATCAACAACCCTGGCAATTAAATCTATTAATCAAAGAAGATTGCCTTGTTAATAAAAACGTTGTTTGCCGAAGTTGCGGTGAAGTTTGTGATGAAAGAGCTATTCGATTTAAACCTAAAATCGGTGGGGTTTTTATCCCCGAATTTGATCTAGGTCAATGTAGCGGATGTGGTGCCTGTGTTAATGTTTGTCCGGTCAATGCCGTACAACTGTCTGTTTAGTACATCATGAGCGAATTTAAGTATATTAATTAAGAAAAGGATCACCATGAACATCTGCGGTATTTTAATTCACATCAAACCAGAAAATGAACAAATCATGAGAAGCCGCCTGGAAGAAATTGATGGTGTTGAAATTCATGCGGTGAGCCCTGAAGGCCAAATGGTAACCACTTTAGAAGAAATAGAAGAAGATACTACCGGAGATAAATTATTTGCAATTCAGAGGATGGAAGGTGTTTTATCCGCTTCAATGATTTATCACCATAATGAAGAACTTGGAAAAGAAAGAACAGAAGAAGATATACCGGAAGCTTATTTGGAATCGTTAAGTGAAGCCTGTGGCAATTCAGGTAAACCTTGCATCAAATAGCGCAATAAATAAATTTTTAGGAGGTAGTTTTGTCATGGAATTAACCAGACGTAATTTTATAAAGTCTAATGCTATCGCTGCGACTGCTGCAGTTGCAGGTGTGACAGTGCCTGGGATGAGTAGCGCTAAAACTAGCGAAGCTGATGATGGAATTCGATGGGATAAAGCTGCCTGTCGTTATTGTGGTACCGGTTGTAGTGTTTTATTAGGTGTTAAGGAAGGCCGAGTGGTTGCTTCTCAGGGAGATCCGGATGCACCGGTTAATAAGGGACTGAACTGTATTAAAGGTTATTTCCTACCGAAGATTTTATATGGCAAGGATCGCCTAACTAAGCCACTATTGAGAAAAACCAATGGTAAATATGACAAAAATGGTAAGTTTGAAGCTGTTTCATGGGATGAAGCCTTTAAAACTATGGCTGAAAAATGGGTTGCCGCTCGTCAATCTAAAGGTCCTAAAGGCGTTGGAATGTTTGGTTCTGGTCAGTGGACAGTTTGGGAAGGCTACGCTGCTTCCAAACTATTAAAAGGCGGTTTCCGTTCTAATAGTTTAGATCCTAATGCACGTCACTGTATGGCATCTGCCGTTGGTGCGTTTATGCGTGGATTTGGTATTGATGAACCCATGGGTTGTTATGACGACCTTGAGCATGCTGATGTATTTGTCCTTTGGGGTGCAAATATGGCGGAAATGCATCCAATTTTATGGTCACGTTTAACCGATACACGCCTGACTAAAAAAGGATGTGAAGTACATGTACTCTCAACTTTTGAACATCGTAGTTTTGAATTAGCCGATAATGGCATTATCTTTGAGCCACAATCAGACTTGGCTATCGCAAACTACATCGCCAACTATATTATTGAAAACAAAGCCTATAATAAGGAATTCCTTGATAAGCATGTGAACTTCAATCAGGCAACAACTGACATTGGTTATGGTTTACGAGATAATCATCCTCTAGAAAAAGCGGCAAAGAATAGAAACAAAGGTAAATTCAATAAAATTTCTTTTGATGAATACGCAAAATCCGTCTCTGAATATACAGTACAAAAAGCCAGTAAAATGTCAGGTGTTCCTGAAAAAGCACTAATTAAGTTAGCTAAGGCTTATGCCGATCCGAATAAAAAGGTCACTTCATTCTGGACGATGGGTATGAATCAGCATACACGTGGTGTGTGGATGAATGGTCTGGTTTATAACATTCACTTATTAATGGGTAAAATTTCTGAGCCTGGTAATAGTCCATTCTCACTAACCGGTCAGCCTTCGGCTTGTGGCACCGCTCGTGAAGTAGGTACATTTACACATCGTTTACCGGCTGATTTAGTGGTCAAAAAAGATGCTCACTGTGAATTTGCAGAGAAAATCTGGAAACTACCTGCAGATACAATTCCTAGACATAATGGTATGGCAAACAAGAAAGAACAGACGGATATCACCGGCAAACCCATGGGTAAAACTCTGGTTCATGCCGTTGCGATGCACCGTGCTCTGAAAGATAAAAAAATGAATACTTTCTGGGTCATGTGTAATAACAATATGCAAGCTGCTGCGAATATGAATGAAGAAAGCTTGCCAGGTTGGCGCGATCCAGGTAATTTTATTACCGTTTCTGACCCCTATCCAACCGTTTCTGCACAAGCTGCCGATTTAATTTTACCTACAGCAATGTGGATTGAAAAAGAAGGAGCTTATGGTAATGCCGAACGCCGTACTCAGTTCTGGCGTCAGCAAGTGGCTGCACCAGGTGATGCGAAGTCTGATTTATGGCAGATAATGGAATTTTCCAAGTATGTTAAAGTTGAAGACGTATGGCCTGCCGACTTGATCGCTAAGAAGCCTGAATATAAAGGCAAGCGTCTTTACGATGTACTTTACACTAATGGACAGATCGATAAGTTCCCTGTTCAAAAAGTGACCGATGGTTCAGGTAATGAGTATGCCAATGATGAAATGGCAGACTTTGGATTCTATCCTCAAAAAGGCCTATTCGAAGAATATCGTTTATTTAATACCGCAGAAGGCAAACCGAAGAAAGGTCATGAAATGGCTGAGTTTGATGCCTATCATAAGGCCCGCGGTATTCGCTGGCCTGTTATTGATGGTAAAGAAACCTTATGGCGTTTCCGCGAAGGCTATGATAAACATGTTCCTAAGGGAGCCGGTATTCAGTTTTATGGTAAGAAAGATGGCCGGGCGGCTATTATTTCAGCACCATATGAGCCACCAGCAGAGAGCCCTGATAAGGATTATCCATTCTGGTTAAGTACTGGACGTGTATTAGAGCATTGGCACTCAGGTTCAATGACTCGCCGCGTACCTGAACTTCACCGTGCAGTTCCTGATGCACTGGTCTTTATGCACCCTAAAGATGCTAAAAATATGCGTTTACGTCGAGGTAGTAAAGTTAAGGTTGTTTCCAGACGGGGTGAAATTATTTCTCGTGTTGAAACTCGTGGTCGTAATAAACCACCACAAGGACTTGTTTATGTACCCTGGTTTGATGCAAGCCGACTGATTAATAAAGTCACACTGGATGCTACTGATCCGCTTTCTAAAGAAACAGATTATAAAAAGTGTGCTGTTAAAATAGTAAAAGCTTAGTACAGTTCCCTCCCTCTTAAAGGGGGAAGCGACTTAACAATCATATATTGATATGAATAGGCTATGAGTAAAATTAAAGACAATGTTCAGTCTGCAAGTAGACGTAAGTTTATTTCAGAAACTGCAAAAAATGCCTGTGCGGTTGGCTTGCTGGGTTTAGGAATTGGGGTATACTCTAAAAGTGCTAACTCCTTATCCTCTTCTGCTCTACGCCCGCCAGGTGCTTTACCAGAAGAAGATTTTTTGGCCGCTTGCACACGCTGTGGCTTATGTGTACGCGATTGTCCTTATGATATTCTGAAATTGGCTGACATTGGAGAACAAGTCGCCGTCGGCACTCCCTATTTCGTGGCTCGAGAAGCTGGCTGTGAAATGTGTCCGGATATCCCCTGTGTTCCGGTTTGTCCAACAGGAGCCCTGGATCATAAGCTTACAAATATTGATGATGCCCGTATGGGTTTAGCGGTGGTTATTGATCAGGAAACTTGTATTGCATTTTTAGGTTTGCGTTGTGAGGTTTGTTTTAATATTTGTCCGGTACGTGGTAAGGCAATAACAGTTGAAGCTTCTCATAATAAACGCTCGGGTAAACATGCTCGTTTTATCCCGATTGTGCATTCTGATAGTTGTACAGGTTGTGGAAAATGTGAAGAAGCTTGTATTACCGATCAGGCAGCCATTAAAGTTTTACCGATTGATTTAGCTAAAGGTAAATTAGGTGAACATTATCGTTTAGGCTGGAAAGAAAAAGAAGCGGCAGGTGCTTCATTAGTAACACCCGATACAGAGCATCGATATAATTTACCAGAAGGTGTGACTTATGATCATGGTGGTGAAGGATTAATTATCCAATCTGAAGCAGAAGCTCAGACACCTCTTTCAGATAGTCCTTTTTCAGATAACCCTTTAGATACGCTGAATAATAGTAGTATTAAAGACTAGTTATCATGAAAAATAACGAAGCGATTGGTCAAAGATCATTAAAAGCTAAAGGTTTTATAGGAAGCTATAAGTGGTTGATTCTAAGAAGACTGACTCAACTACTGACCATGATGTTGTTTTTATTAGGGCCTGTAGCCGGAATCTGGATAATTAAAGGCAATCTCGCTTCCAGTTTGATTTTAGATACTGTGCCATTAGCTGAACCGCTATACGTATTACAGGCTTTTGCAGCCGGTATATTGCCGCATAGCACAGCACTGATTGGTGTATTAATTATTATTACTTTTTATGGGTTGTTAGGTGGACGGGTATATTGTTCTTGGTTTTGCCCCGTCAATGTGGTGACAGATAGTGCAGATTGGTTAAGAGAAAAATTAAGTTTAACCGGTTCGATTAGTGTGTCCAGAAATACAAGATATTGGATATTGGCAATAGTGGTTATTTTGCCGGCCATAACAGGAACTATGGCTTATGAGTCATTAAACCCGGTGCCCATGTTACATAGGGCAATTATTTTTGGTTCATTTTCTGCTTTATCAGTAATTTTAGCCATTTTTGTTTTTGATTTATTTATTCAAAAAAAAGGTTGGTGTGGTCATTTATGTCCAATGGGTGCTTTATACAAGCTTATTGGTTCTTTCAGCTTAGTGGGAGTAAAAGCTGATAAACGTAGTGACTGTGATGATTGCATGGATTGCTTTATTGTTTGCCCAGAACCTCAGGTTATTAAACCGGCTTTAAAAGGCGAACAAAAAAACATTGAACCTGTAATTAAGGATAGTAGTTGTACTAATTGTGGCCGCTGCATCGATATTTGCCATAAAGATGTGTTCCATTTTGGTATAAGAAAGTGATCTTTAGGTGAGAGTAATTAACATTGAGAGCTTGAAAGTATTAAGTTCTAATGATGCGAATAATCGTACTACTTAGTCATCAACAATAAATATAAAAATTGTTTAATTCCGCTAGGAGGAAGTAAAAATGAGAAAAAGTAATCTTGGCACAGCAATCATATTGTCTGTTTTACTATCAGTTTTTGTTACCAGTGCTTACGCTGTCGGTTCATTACGAGGTGAATATGATTTAGATAAAGAATCAAAAACTTTTGAGAAAAAGAAGCAAATTAAAAATAAGGGCTTTGATCGTAATTACACATTACAGCCACCTCTTATTCCACACAGTATTGAAAAAGATAAAGTAACACTAAAAGGTAATACCTGTATGAAATGTCATAGCGCTAAGAACTTTCAAAAAGAGAAAGCACCCAAAGCAGGCGATAGTCACTATTTGGACAGAGATGGCAAAGTCTTAAGCAAAATTTCTTCAAGAAGATATTTCTGTATGCAATGTCATGTACCTCAACTTGATGCACAGCCATTAGTAGACAATAATTTTTAAGCGATACCACTCATCTTTGAAAATGTAGGCTACGTTTCCGAAGATCAGGGTATATCGCTGCAAATGAGATGACTATTAAAAGAGGCTAAATTGATCTAAATCAAGGAAAGCCTCTGAGAATATCATTATATTAATAACATCTTAAATGTTTAAAAAGGAGAATAACATGAACAGCAAGATTAAATTACTTGCTATTGGTATCGTCATCGGTGTTATTGGCTGGGGTGGTTTTAACTGGTCTTTAGCATTAACCAATACCGAAGAGTTTTGTATCTCCTGTCATGAAATGGAAGCGAATGTATATAAAGAGCTTCAGGAAACTGTCCATTGGAGCAATCGTACCGGTGTTCGTGCTACTTGCCCTGATTGTCATGTACCAAAAGATTGGATGCATAAGGTTGTCAGAAAAATTAAAGCATCTAAGGAGCTCTATCATAAAATGTTAGGGACTATTGACACCCCGGAAAAATTTGATGAATATCGTTTAACCATGGCCATGAGTGAATGGAAGCGAATGAAAGAAACAGACTCAAGAGAATGTCGTAATTGTCATAACTTTGCATCTATGAATCTAGATAAGCAGGAAGAGCGCAGTGCTGAGCGTCATGAGCCACATCTATGGGAAGTTACTGACGGTAAAGAGCCAAGCCGAACTTGTATTGATTGCCATAAAGGCATTGCACACACATTACCTCAAGGTTGGGAAGAGGCTGTTGACAATGATCCTTTATTAAAAGTAGAGCTAACTAAGGAAGAAAAAGAGGCTCTTGCAGAGTAGTATCTGGAGTACATTCCCCCTCCTACTAAGCTTCCCCCTCCCTTTTTAGGGCCTGCTTCTATAACAGGGGGAAGATACTAAAATTGCATTGATTTTTATGCTATTACCCAATAAACTGCTAAGCATATGAAAAAAATACTACATGATCGCTTTGGACGGAAAATAGAATACTTACGTCTTTCTGTTACCGATCGTTGCGATATGAAATGTGATTATTGTCGGATAGACAGTTTTAAAGACTATAGCGAAAAAGAATCCTGGCTAAATTTTGATGAAATTGAACGCATTGTTAGAGCCTTCGTAGAGTTAGGTGTTGGTCATGTTAGATTAACGGGTGGAGAACCGCTATTACGAAAAAATATCGACCATTTAGCACAACGATTATCCTCCATAGATCAATTAACCGATTTATCTTTATCCACCAATTGCAGCCGAATAGAAAGTATGGCTGACAGATTATACCGTTCGGGTGTGCAACGACTCAATGTCAGCCTGGATACCTTAAATCCGGATACTTTTTATCAAATTACCAAATCCGATTTATCATCGGTACTTACCGGTTTACAGGCTGCAAAAAAAGTAGGTTTTGATCCGATTCGCATCAACACGGTTGTTATGCGTGGTGTTAATGATACCGAAATAGAACAAATATTGGATTATTGTAGTGAAAATAGTTTTACACTTCGTCTGATTGAAACCATGCCGATGGGACAAGCAGGGCAAGACAGTACAAGACGCTATATTGATCTTCAGGAAATTAAAAAATCCTTACAAAAAAAATATAATTTAATACCCATCGTATTACCTGGCGGAGGCCCTGCCAGATATTATCATATTGCTGATAGCGATATTAAAATTGGTTTTATTACGCCTTTATCTCAGCACTTTTGCGATACCTGTAATCGTATACGATTAACAGTTGATGGCATCTTACATACTTGTCTGGGACAAGAACATGAGTATCCATTACGCGATATTATTAGACATGGAGTTAGTGATAAAGAATTAAAGCAACATATTATGCAAGCAATCGCACTAAAACCAGAAAAACATGAATTTAAAGAAAACCCCACGATCAGTGTCCGCTCCATGACCAGAACAGGTGGATGACGATATAAAGTGCTTATTCAGGTTCAGAAACAGGATTTTGATCTATCAGAAGTTTTAAAAACAATGCGAGCTGATAGGAAAGATATTGGCGCTATCGCTAGTTTTGTAGGACTGGTTCGAGATCTGCCAGATTCCAAACTGTTCAGTATGACACTGGAACACTACCCGGGAATGACCGAAAAGTCGCTGGCTAAAATTGCCGATCAGGCACTAAACAAATGGAATTTACTGGACATCGTCATTATCCATCGAGTTGGTGAGTTAAAACCGGCCGATCAAATTGTACTTGTCGCCGTTGCCTCTTCCCATCGGGCACAAGCTTTTGCAGCCTGTGAATATATTATGGATTTTCTAAAAACCAGTGCGCCTTTCTGGAAAAAAGAAACAAGCCCGGGTGGTTCCAGCTGGGTTGAAGCCAAAGATTCGGATGACCTTGCTACAGAAAGGTGGCAATAATTTAAAATGATGGACAATAACTTTTCTGAAAAAGTTAGCGCCTTAATTCTTTGTGGCGGCCATGCAAAACGGCTAAATGGAATTGATAAAGGTTTGTTACAATGGCAAGGTAAATTCTTAGTTAAAATAATTATTGATGAACTGCTAAAGTCCTGTTCCCGGATAATGATCAATGCCAACCACAATATTAATCGCTATGCACAATTTTCATACCCGATTATTAGTGATGAAATTACAGGTTATGCTGGTCCCCTGGCAGGTATCCATGCTGGATTACAACAACTAAGAACAGAATATTTACTGATCGTTCCCTGTGATTGTCCTTTTTTTAAAATTGAACTAGCCCATGAACTTTATACGAACCTGATTAATTCAGCTAATAAAGACATTGCTGTTGCAAGCCATAATAATCAAATTCAGCCACTTTTTTTATTATTAAATGCCAGATTATTAGCCCAACTTGAGCGTTATTTATCTTCCGGTCAACGTAAAGCAGGTGACTGGATCTTAAGCCAGGATCCGGTTTTAGTTAATTTCAGTAATGAACAATATTTTATCAATATCAATACATACGAAGATGAACGAAAACACCTCAACTAAAATAACTAATAATCGACAATGCCCTATTCTGGGATTTGCTGCCTGGAGTGGTACGGGTAAAACCACTTTATTAAAAAAGCTTATTCCTCAATTAAAACAACATGGCATACGTATTGGCATGATTAAGCATGCACATCATCAGTTTGATATTGATACTCCAGGTAAAGATAGTTATGAGCTAAGAAAAGCGGGTGCAGAACAAATGCTGGTTGCATCATCTCAACGTTGGGCTTTAATGACTGAACGACGACTTGAAACAGATGATTTAGACTTAAATAATTTAATAGCAAGGCTTGATCAAAAAAATCTTGATTTAATATTAGTCGAAGGCTTCCGACATGAAAAACTAAATAAAATTGAACTGTTTCGTCCAGAAATGAATAAACCAGCTTTATTCCCTGAAGATGACGCTATCATCGCTATAGCCTCTAATCAGCCAGAAGCAATTGTTTTTAAAGACAACAAATCTAAAATACCTATTTTGGACTTGAATAATACCAAGCAGATAGTAGACTACATTATTGCTATTTTTAACCTATCAACTTAAACCAACCCCGACTATCTTTCACCATTAATACGGATACAAGGACTAAGGGAATCACAGAGAAACATCAATTACGAGACAAAACATGGGACATGCACAAAAAAATCAGAACTTTAAGCCATTAAATATTGCCGTTTTAACGGTTTCAGACTCAAGAACAGAAGAAACGGATACAGCAGGAAAGCTTTTAGTTGAAAGACTTAAAGAGGCAAATCATCTATTAGCAGAAAAATGTATACTGGCTGATAATAAATATATTATTCGAGCTAAAATTTCCGATTGGATAGCAGATGAAAATGTGCATGCAATTGTTACCACCGGTGGCACAGGCTTAACGGGCAGAGACATTACCCCGGAAGCGATCATACCGCTATTTGATAAAGAAATTCCTGGCTTTGGAGAATTATTCAGACAAGTCTCTTATGATTTTATTAAAACATCAACCATACAATCTCGTGCATTTGCCGGACTAGCCAATGGTACCGCTATTTTTTCTTTACCAGGCTCACCAGGTGCCTGTAAAGATGGCTGGGACAATATTATCTGTCATCAACTGGATATACGTCATGCTCCCTGTAATCTGGTTGAGCTTATGCCGAGGTTTATGGAACAATGAGTAATAAAGAGCAGAGAGTGATAAAACTGTGAATGATAAAAAAGGGAGTGATTGCTGCGTTTCCCAAAAAGATAATTTACTTTCCTATGATGAAGCCCTGCAGCGGATTTTAGCGCATTGTCAGAGCCAGGAAAAAAGTGAACCGCTAGGACTATTATCTGCTGTCGATAGAGTATTGGCAGAAGCTGTACTTTCCACTATCAATGTTCCGCCTCATAATAATAGTGCCATGGATGGTTATGCCGCTCGTTGTCAGGATATTCAAGAGTCAGGTACGGAATTACTGCTTTCGCAGAGAATTTGCGCCGGCCAGACAGCTGATATGTTAGCTCCCGGAACTGCAGCCAGAATTTTTACCGGAGCACCCGTTCCTGAAAACGCAGATGCGGTAATTATGCAGGAAAAATGTGAGGCATTAGAATCTTCTGTTCGTATTAATCAAATACCAGAGCCAGGACAAAATATTCGCCTTGCCGGTGAAGACATCCGTGTAGATCAGGAAATTTTATTCAAAGGACAACGCCTTAGAGCGCAGGAAATAGGTTTAGCAGCCTCTGTTGGCTGTGCACAATTAAACGTATTCAAGAAACTAAAAATTGCCCTGTTATTTACCGGTGATGAATTAACTGAACCCGGACAGCCTCTTGAGCCCGGAAAAATTTATGATTCCAATCGATTTGTGCTGACCAGTTTATTACATCAACTAGGATGTGAAGTGGTAGACTCAGGATTGGTTGCAGACACATTGGAAGAGACTAAAAATGCACTTAATAAAGCGGCTGCTCAGGCAGATTTAATTATAAGTTGCGGTGGTGTCTCGGTTGGCGAAGAAGATCATGTTCGCATAGCAATGGAACAATACGGGAAATTAGATCTCTGGCGAATCGCAATCAAACCAGGCAAGCCTCTGGCATTTGGAGAAATTAATTCGGTACCTTTTTTTGGCTTACCGGGTAATCCCGTATCAGCTTTTGTTACCTTCTTATTATTTACCATACCGTACATAAAAAAAATGCAGGGACAAGAAAAAATTATGGCTCAACCAATGACCATAACTGCAGATTTTAACTGGAGCAAGGCAGGCGTGAGAATGGAATTTGTTAGAGCTCGATTAAGTAATGACAATAATCAACAGGCTCGAGCTAATATTTTTCCACATCAGGGATCCGGGGTGTTAACTTCAACATCCTGGGCCGATGGTTTGATCATTATTCCAATTGGTAAAACAATTAAGAAAGGCGACCTGGTTGAATACTTGTCATTTAAAGACTTCTTATAAGCTGTAAAGGTAAACATTAATGAATCAATTCACTCATTTAAATGAGCATGGACAGGCAAATATGGTTGATGTTTCTGATAAACAGAATACACAAAGAATCGCCATTGCCGGCGGCACAGTTAAAATGAATATCAATACCTTAAATATGATTCAGGAAGGTGAACATAAAAAAGGTGATGTTATCAATATTGCCCGTATTGCAGGGATTCAAGCAGCAAAACAATGCTCTTCCTTAATTCCTCTTTGCCACCCATTGATGTTAACTAAAATTGATGTGCAATGTAAAATTGACAGTGCTAATTCATGTATCAATATCGAGGCTATGTGTAAATTATCTGGTCAAACAGGTGTTGAAATGGAAGCACTTACCGCAGTTAGTATTGCTGCTTTAACCATCTATGATATGTGCAAAGCTGTTGATAAAAGAATGATTATAGAAGATATTAAACTATTAAAAAAATCAGGTGGCAAAAGTGGAGACTTTTCCTATGATTAAGATTTTATATTTTGCCTCTTTAGCCGAAGCGCTTAATTGTTCTCAGGAAGAATTTGAAATCCAATCTCAAAATTTTACTATTGAGAATTTAATCAAAGAATTATCAGCTCGAAATGAACAATGGCAACAAGCCTTTGAGAAAAATATTATTTCAGCGAAAAATCAGGAAACTTGTAAAGCTAATGCAATTATACAAGATAAGGATGAAATCGCTTTTTTTCCACCAGTAACCGGTGGTTAGTTTTATTCCGCACAATATGCATATGGTAAATTCAGAAAGAGCTTAAATTGTAGCTGGCTCTTATGCGCTATCATTTGTTGCGCTATTGTTCAAACTTAGGGCTTCATCACAAATCATCTTTATATGAATCTCTTATCTCGAGAAAACTTTCCAGATTATCAAAAAATATCTGAACTAATTCAGGGTCAAACATCTTTCCACTTTCACTTTTTATTAAATTAAAAATTTCCTCATCCGGCCATGCATTTTTATAACAACGTTCACTGCCCAAGGCATCAAAGACATCAGCTATCGATGTAATGCGACCATAAATATGAATCGCCTGCCCCTTTAAGCCTTCAGGATAACCAGTTCCATCCCACTTTTCATGATGTTGCGATGCAATGATAGCAGCTGCTTTAAGAATAGGACGAGAAGAATGATTGAGCATAGCATAGCCAAGATTGGCATGTTTTTTCATAACAATAAATTCATCATCCGTTAGCTTCCCTGGCTTATTGAGAATATTATCTGGAATAGCAACTTTACCAATATCATGCATGGGGCTGGCTATTTGGATCAGATTAATTTCTTTTTTGGACAAGCCAATTTTTTTGGCAAAAAGTTTTGAATATTCTGCGACCCGTTTAACATGATAGCCTGTTTCTTTACTTCGGGTTTCACCAATAGCTCCCATAGAAAAGATGACTTCTTTTTGCGTATCTTCAAGTTCCTGAGATAGTTTTGCAGACTCTAATGTTTCAGCAGCATAAGTACTGGCCAACATGAGTCTTTCGATATCTCGATTATCAAAAACTCTATTGCTATCTCTATGATTGATAGCTTGAAATGCCCCAATAACCTCACCTTCGTTATCAGTTAAAGGGATAACAATCATGCTTTTAGTAATGTAACCGGAGTGTTTATCAACATCCTGGTGAAACCTTGAATCTTGATAAGCATCATTAATCACGATTCTTTCGTTATTAACAATTGCTGAGCCAACAATGCCTGTGCTGATAGGTATTTTTATGGGATCGATTCCATGAGCAACTTTAGTCCATATCAATTTTCTATCATCACTAACGACCCAAACAGAACATCTATCTGAATTTGTCAAAGCTCTGCCCATATCGGCAAGAACACTGACGATATCATCATGTTTTTTTAACGATGACATCTTAGTCAGGTATTTAAATACGAGTTCTAAAATTTCATTCGAATGTAGACTATGAGATGCTTCCATGATTACCTGGATTAACAGAATAAACCTTTACTTTTTCTAGTTTATTAATTTTTCTAATTCACTCTTTTTATTAGAAACTTTCTGTTTTAGTTGATTCAAAGGCATTAATTTATCATTTTGTGTGGGAACAATGTCGGCGAAAAAGCAATCGGCTATCAGTTTGTTTCTAATTCTTTGTTCGTTACTGAAACGAACAATATTAAATATTTCAGCTTTCTTCTTATATGACAGATTATATTTCTCATTAATTAAGTTAATCAGCTCACTATAGTGCTCTTGAGGATCCTGATGACTATTTTCAAGCAATCGAATTTGACTAAGGATATTATCAAGTTTGTAGATTTTGTTTAGAATGTTTTTGGCACTCATCAAATAAGAATCTCGATATTTTGTGTGTATACTAATAATAGCTTTTTATTATAAATATTCAAACACATATCTACTATACTCGCTACATTTTCTAAGATTAGAGTATATAATAGAGGGGTAAAATTTGTAACCACCTTCCCCTTTTCAACAAAACCAGTGCCTAGGACCTATAATCCTTTTATTTATTATCTCTCCTCAGGCCTTAAATTGAACAAAGAAAGCATCAATCTCTGTTATAGGTAAGGGACGGCTATATAGATAACCTTGTAACATATCGCATGAATGTTCGGTGAAGAATTGTTCCTGTTCCTTAGTTTCAACACCTTCCGCAATCACTTTAAAACCTAAACTATGTGCTAAACCAAGGGTAGCTGTGCAAATTTTAGCATTTGAATCATTACTCTCTAAATCATTTACAAAAGAACGGTCAAGTTTTAATACATCAACCGGAAACTTATTTAAATAAGCTAAAGAAGAATATCCCGTCCCAAAATCATCTATCGCTAATTCAACACCAATTGACTTTAAAAGCTTCAATTTTTCAATGGATTCTTCCGGATTAACCATAGCTGCAGTTTCAGTAATTTCTAATTCAATCAATCCTGGGTCAAGCTGATTAGCATTGATTTCCTGCTTCACTTGCTCTATAAAGTTTTTCGAATTTAGTTGTACTGGCGATAAGTTAACCGCTAATCTTATACTTTTATTACCACTTTTTTGCCAAATAGCTAATTGCTTGAAGGTTTGCTGAATTACCCAAAAACCAATATCGATTATCTGTTTAGAAGCTTCTGCAATAGGAATAAACTTATCCGGTGAAACGAACCCCAGCCTTGGATGATGCCATCGAATTAAGGCTTCAACGCCACAAATTTGCATACTATTGATGCAGATTTGTGGTTGATAATAAACTTCAAATTGATTAAGTTTAATCGCATCCTTAAGGTCATTTTCAATGGTAATGCGTTCTTCTAGTTCTTTATTCATTTCTTCTGTAAAAAAGTGATAATTAGCTTTACCATTTTCTTTGACATAATACATAGCTGTATCAGCATTTTTTAATAAAGCTTCCGGTGTATCACCATCCATCGGATATAAGGAAATACCCACACTAGGCGTTGATGACATTTGTTTAGTTTCATACTGATAAGGAATACTTAAAGATTGCACAATTGCTTTAGCCGTTAAGGCAGCAAAGGAAGTATTATCAAAATCTGTTAATACAATAACAAATTCATCGCCACCGATTCTGGCGACAATATCACTTTTTCTTTGACATATCGCTTTTAGGCGTTTTGAAACCTGAATTAATAGCTCATCACCTGCCTTATGCCCCAGTGTATCGTTAATTTGTTTAAATCGATCCATATCAATAAATCCAACCGCTATTTTCTTATCACTGCGCATCGAAAGAGATATAGCCTGGTCAAGCCGGTTTTCCAGACTAAACCGATTAAATAATCCGGTCAATGCATCGTGGTGGGCCATATGATGAACTTTATCTTCATACTCCTTGCGTAAGGTAATATCTTCACTATTCGATAAAAAGTGAATTATGTTATTTTTTTTGTCTCTAATTGGAGAAATAGTGATAGATTGTAAATATTGCTCTCCATTTTTCTTCCTATTGTAGAGCTCTCCATTCCAGACTTTACCGCTATTAATAGTTTTCCACATCTCTTGATAGGTTAAATCTGTTGTCAGTCCGGAACTCAGACAATTGGCTTTTTTACCTATGACCTCATTAAATTCCCAACCGGTAATTTTGGTAAATGTAGGATTGACATACTGAATATTGGCATCCGTATCGGTAATAATAATGACTGTTGGACTTTGTTCAACGGCTACAGAAAGCTTACTTAGCTCTGCCTGGGCAAGTTTTCTTTCAACAACCTCACTTTCAAGCTCAATAATTGTATCTCTTAATTCTTCTGTTCTTTTAGCAACAATTAATTCCAGATTGTCTTTGGCTTTTAAAACTTCTGCTTCCGCCTTCTTTCTTTTGCTAATATCTGTTCTGATTGAAACATATCGCTCAGGTTTATTCTTATGGTTCATAAAGGGAACAATCGTTGCTTCTACCCAATAATAACTGCCTTCTTTAGTTTTGTTTTTAACTTCTCCATGCCAAACCTTACCTGAGGCAATGGTTTTCCATAGGTGTTTATAAAATTCGGGCGAATGTGCATCAGATTTAATCATACGATGATTTTGCCCTAAAAGTTCTGCGTAGGAATAACCACTTAATTCACAGAATTTATCATTTACATAAATAATATTGCCTTTAACATTGGTACTGCTAACAATCGCATGTTCATCTAGCGCAAATTTCTGAAAGTTTAATTCATTAACCGATTGCGATAATTTTGAAGAAGTCGATTGTAGTCTAAAAAAGCTAAACAGCACCCATATCGTTAAAAAAGCTGAGACAATCAGTAAAGTGAAACGATTAAATTCCGATTCTTTAATTTTCTCGTTATAGATAGTTAGATAATTATTTAAAATAGAATCCAAAGAGTCAGAAATTTGATCGGTGTATATAATGTTTAAATCATCAATAATTTCTTTTTGATAGGTGACCGATATATCACTATGTCTGATAATTAAACCCAGCAATTCCTTATCATCATCACTTAATTCAGGGAGGTAATCTTTGATATTTTCAATTTGTTCATTGATTGTATTAAATGATTGCTCATCAGTATCGACCTGAAATTGTATAATTTGCTTTAGCAAAGACTCTAACTGTTTATTAATAAGTTCATGATTTTCATACTTAATAAGTCCTGCTTGTAGATTTGTAATCGCAATAGGCAAATAAATCAGCGAATTTACAGAGACTGAATGATGTGATTTGATTTCATCGATTAAGGCCATTTTTTTGGAAATAAAGTCTAAATAACGATCAAATTTATCAGTTAATTTAATCAGCAATTGATTAGAAAAGAACTTTTTATAATGTATTGACTCTGCTTGCAGTGCTTTAGAAAGATCCAATAAATTGTCATAATTAAAACCTTTTTTATGAACTATAGACATCAGTTCAAGATTTAGTTGATTATCAAGTTTTAATAATTTTTTCTGCTGAAATAAAATATTTGCATGTTGTTTGCTGTCGAGTAGTTCGCTTTTAAAATAAAAGACTAACAAGGTCATAAAAATAACAATTGATATTCCCAGACTGGCTAATTTTTTAAAAGAATGAAAACGGTTCATTTATTTGTTGTTATTGAGGCAGGAAGCTTGCCAGTTAAACTTTTTAGAAAAGAGACAATTAATGAAATATCTTGTTCGGGTATATTCCTGCCAAGCTGAAATCTGCCCATTACAGAGACCGCATTTGCCAATGTTTTAGAGCTGCCATCATGAAAATAAGGAGCCGTTAATTCGATATTTCTTAAACTTGGGACTTTAAATTCATGCTTATGATTTTCTTTCCCAGTCACATTAAATCGTCCCAGATCTTCTTTTTTGATATCATCTTTATCAAAATAGTTTTTAATCAGGCCCATTTTTTCATACATATTGCCGCCAACTAATCGTCCGTGATGACAGGAAATACAGCCATAAGACTTAAACAAATCATAGCCTTTTTTTGCCTTTACAGAAATCGCATGGTCATTGCCTTTTAAATATAAGTCAAATGGTGAATCCAAGGTAACTAAAGAACGCTCAAAACTGGCAATCGCATCCTGGATTAATTCACGACTGATTTCCTTTTTGTAAATAGACTTAAAGCTATGCACATAATCGGGAACAGCTGATAGTTTAGAGATAACTTCTTTCCAGTTACTTCCCATTTCCAGATCATCATGGATAGGGAAAAAAACCTGATCCTCTAATGAGGATGCTCGAGCATCCCAAAACTGAGCAATACTATAACCTGAGTTAAATACCGTTGGTGCATTTATACGCCCAATTGTCCCATTAATACCAACTGAGAACTGCAGGCCATCAACACCTCCATTATGTAAGTTATGACAACTAACACAAGCAATGGTATTGTTTTTAGATAATTTGGTTTCGTGAAAAAGTTTTTTTCCTAATTTAACTTTATCAGCAGATTCTTCCGGCAAGGGGGTTAATGGTGTGATTGGTTCAAATTTCTGTGATGCAAGTGCAATAGCAATTGTTATTACTAAATACACTGATATAATAAGAATAAAAAGTTGTTTGAAAAAATTTCGATTCATTACCTCAAGGTACTAAATTTATTAACGTTTATCAAGCCTTGGTTTATTAATTGGTTTATTAATTGTTTTATTAATTTGTTCACCAATATTTACTAGGGGCTGTTGATCTTTCAGATGCTTGATTATCAATCATACTTAAAGCCAATTTAGATAATTATAAGCTATATTCAAAACTACAATTTCGTACAGCAGCTAACATTCCTTCATGCTAAAAATCTACTTGCTTTGTAAATAGCTTCGCCAACCACCTAAATGACTAATATCTGTGGCATCATTTTCAATATAGGATTCACAAATAAAACCCGTTTCAAAACTGCCATCTTCGAGCTCTACTTTTCCTAAACCTAATGGATGCGGAATACCGGCAAGAAAACTGCCAAAATGTTTTAATGGCATACTCCAAACTTCAACTGCTATTTTATTAGCAGATTTTGTTTGACGAATTAATCCCGGACGCTCAGGTGGCCCTCCTGGCAAAGCATATAATTTATAATTGCTCGATGTACTGCAGGATTTTATAAAGACCGCATCACGCTCAAGTAATTGATGATTAAGAGCAAGACCTGACATATGAGCACCACAGACAACTAAATTGATATTTTCCTGTAATGAACTTGCTTCAATGTTTATAGGAGCATCAAAAAATTGCCAGGGCATCGCCCCCAAACTTAACTTTAAGGAACCTTGCCATTGTTTAGCGTATGAGATTAATTGCTTATCTTCAAAAGCCTGAGCAACAATGGTTATACCAAAAGGCATTTTTTCTTCATTGAGACTAAAAGGTAAGGCAATCGCTGAATAATCAAGCAAATTCATATAATTAGTATAATAGCCTAAATTAGAATTTAATTTAATTGGATCACTATTAACCTGTTCTATATCGTAAATTGTTCCTGCTGTTGGCGTCATTAAAAAATCAACATCGGCCAGAATCAAATCAGTTTGTTGTTTATATTTTAGTAATTGATATAAGGCGCTATAAACATCCGTCGCTTTATGATCTTTACCTGGCTCAATAATGTTTCTAATGACATCCAGTAAAACTTCAGGTTTATTATCAACAATATCTTTAGCTGCTAAATAACGCTCAGTTACCCAGGGCCCTTCATAGAGTAACTTAGCAGCAGCCATAAATGGTGCAAAATCTATCATTACTTTTTGACCACCTAATTTTTCCATCTGTTTAACAGCCTCTTGAAACTGTTCCTGAAAATAAGCATTGCCAAAAAATTCTAATTGCTCTGGCTTGGGCACGGCAAAACGAAATTCTTGTTTGGGATTCGACGCTGATAAGGCTATATTTTTAGAAAACGGATCTTCGGGATTGTATTTGGTGCTAATGTCCAATAACAAACTCAAATCCTGGCTATACATTGAAAAAATAGCAATACAATCCAATGATTGACAGGCAGGTACGACGCCTTGATTTGTCAATAATCCTCTTGATGGTTTTAAGCCAATAATATTATTGAATGCTGCCGGTATTCGACCAGATCCCGCTGTATCAGTGCCTAAAGAAAAAGAAACCAACCCTTGTGCAACCGTAACAGCAGATCCCGAACTCGAGCCACCGGAAACCCATTGTGGGTTTAAACTATTATGTGTTTCACCATAGGGTGAGCGAGTCCCTACTAATCCTGTGGCAAACTGATCCAGATTCGTTTTACCAATGGGAATTGCCCCTGCGGCAATTAAATTTTCAACCACTATAGCGGACTTCTCCGGCGTATAAGAAAACTCAGGACAGGCAGCTGTCGTTGGCACACCCGCTAAATCGATATTATCTTTAATCGCAAAAGGAATGCCGTATAAAGGTAATTCATCAATAGTTCTATTATTTAAATTATTAAGATAGATGTCAATTTCACTTTTATTTAATAGGTATATCCAGCTATTATTAGCTTTATATTGTTCTGCTTGATTTAAAATGTGTTCAATTAATTGTTCAACACTAAAATCCTGATTGCGATAATGTTGGTGAAGCTTTTCTATATTCATTCCAGCTATACTGATGTCCGAAAGATTCATGATTCTACCTCCATAATTAATATCGCTTGTCCTGCTGAAACAATGCTTCCAACTGATTTTACTATTGATTTAACAATGCCTGTCTCAATTGACAACAGTTCGGTTTCCATTTTCATGGACTCGATAATTGCAATTGACTGTCCCGTTTCTATTTTATCTCCGGGTTTGACCAGCACCTCACAAAGATTGCCCGAAATATGACTTTCTAATGCAATCTCATTATCTTGCAGCACTTCTTCTAAAGTATCATCCTGCGATAATTGTTGTTCTGATTTATAATTAATTTGCCCTGATTCTATCCATCGTTGTAACTCAGAATCAAAGGCCTGCTGCCGCTTTTCAGTAAACTCCTGAATTTGTGAGTTATTATTTTCTAAAAAATTATTATAGTCTCTTAAACTAAAGGTATTTTTTTCAATTTTTATTGAATATTTACCTCTGGGAAAGTCTTTTCTAATTTGCAACAATTCGTCTTCTGACACTTCATAAAAACGAATTTGATCAAAAAATCGTAATAACCAGGGCTTGGTAAATTCAGGGGTTTGATGATAGCGATTCCACATTTGCAAGGTGCGTCCTACAAATTGATAACCGCCAGGCCCTTCCATACCATAAACACATAAATACGAACCGCCAATACCAACTGAATTTTCAGCAGTCCAGGTTCGTGCCGGATTATACTTAGTCGTGACCAGTCGATGTCTGGGATCTAAAGGAGTTGCAACAGGAGCACCCAGATAAACATCTCCCAGGCCCATGACCACATAGGAGGCATCAAAAACTATCTTTTTGACTTCATCAATACTGTTCAGCCCATTAATGCGGCGTATAAATTCCAGATTACTAGGACACCAGGGCGCATCTTTGCGAACAGACTGCATATATTTTTCAATAGCCAGTTGGCAGGCGCTATCATTCCAGCTTAAAGGCAGGTGAACAATTCTTGATTCAACCTGATAATCTTTTAAATCCATCAATTCATTTTCAGCGCTTTCTAAAAACGATAACAGTTCCTTTAATGATAATTGCTGGCTATCATAATGAATTTGTAATGAGCGAATTCCCGGTGTCAATTCCTTGATACCTGTTTTCTGATTATCATGGATCCAATCCATTAAGGCATGAACACGAAAACGTAGATTGATATCCAGTATCATCTCACCATATTCAACCAATAAATAATGATCGCCACAGAGTCGATAATTGACCTCAATATTTTGCTGCTTATGATGAATTGCTTTAATGATTGTGCTTTCTGGCAGATATTTTTCAACTGCTATCGATGTTTTCTTTAACTGTTTAATATTGTCATTTTGAGATTTTTCCAATACCACTGCTGTATCATGACTCACGGGAATAAATTGAATTTTATCGCCAGCTTTTAATTGTCCCAACTTCCACAAATCTGCCTGGATAACACAGGCTGGACAAACAAAACCGCCCAGACTTGGACCATCGGGCCCTAATATCACCGGCATATCACCCGTAAAGTCAATGGCGCCAATGGCATACGCATTATCATGAATATTAGAGGGATGCATACCCGCCTCGCCACCATCTGTTCTGGCCCAATCCGGTTTTGGTCCAATTAAACGAACACCTGTTCGACTGGAGTTATAATGAACTTCCCAGAAAGATTCAAAAAATTGCTGTATATAATCGCTATTGAAAAAGTCGGGTGCACCATGAGGCCCATAAATGACATGAATTTGCCAGTCTTTATTTATCTTGGGAATTAATTGTGTGTCTAACACCTTGCTTGAATTTGAAACTGGCGGCTCAGAAATAATGTCCTGGTTTAATTTTAGTACATCACCAGAGCGTAAAATCCTTCCAGCATGTCCACCAAATTGTCCTAGACTGAAAGTTGATTTTGAACCTAAATAATCAGGGCATGAAAGGCCACTTTTAAATAAACAATAGCTGCGAGCGCCATGTTCTTTTACTTTACCAAGTTTAAGAGTTTGACCTGCATGAATTGAAATAATTGACCATAAAGGCTGTTCAATGCCATCCAAAGTCGCTTCAATTTCAGCTCCGGTTAATACAATTTCAGTGCTTTGATTAAATTTTATGATTGGACCGCTCATGGTAATTTCTAAGCCGGCACATTCTTCAGAGTTAACTAATAATTGATTACCCAGACGAAATGATAAGTGATCAAAAGGCCCCGATGGAGGAACGCCCACATCCCAATAGCCAATACGCCCGGGATAATCCTGGATACTGGTTTGAATCCCGGCTGAAATAATGTCAATCGTTGCAGCCTGATAGGAAAAATCATTTAGATAAGCCGTATATATTTTTCCCTGCTGAAAAACTTCCTGTGATAAAACTTTAATTAAAAATTCCTGATTAGTTTCAATACCATAAATTTTCGTTTCAGCTAATACTTGAATAAGCCTATCTAAAGCCTGTTCACGTGTCTCTTCGGTAACAATGACTTTCGCTAACATGGGATCATAATTGGGAGAAATAATTAAGCCAGCTTCTATCCAGTGATCAATTCTAAGATGTTGACCCTGTTCAGGGAATTGAACCTGACTTAATAGGCCAGTATTAGGCTGGAAGTTTTTATTGGGATCTTCCGCATAAAGACGAACCTGTATACTATGATGTTGACTCTTTAATGAGGACTCAACTTTATCAAGATCCGTTAATTCATTAGCACCAAGTTGAATCATCCATTTCACTAAATCAACATCATAAATCTGCTCTGTTACACCATGTTCAACTTGTAATCGAGTATTGACTTCTAAAAAATAAAATTTTTCATTGCTCGGATCATAAACATATTCGACGGTACCGGCACTTCGATAATGAACAGATGCACATAATCGTTTTGCTGTTTCCTGCATTTGAGCTCTAACATTATCGTCAATATTGGGCGCAGGGGTTTCTTCTATGACTTTCTGGTTTCTACGCTGAGCACTACAATCTCTTTCACCTAAGGAAATCACCTTGCCCTGACCATCACCAAAG
>JADGAU010000045.1 GCA_015231865.1 Gammaproteobacteria bacterium
AAGATTCAGCCATGAAGCAATATCAGGAGTTAGCTGATAATGCGCCTGATGGCCCCTTGAAAAGTGTTTTCCAGTTTCTTGCCTATGAGGAAACTGAACATAAAAAAGAATTAGAAAAGAAATATTATGAACTGATCAATCAGGGTGGGCCTTCCAGCATAACTTAGTTTAATTCATATACACCGTCTTAACCTAAATTATAAAGAAGGATGAAGTGTCGTTACCTGTAATGATTTAAATCATTACAGGTTACATACCACCAATAATTCTATCAATAAACAATTTAATTGATTTCTGACTTTCACTATCTAATGAGGTAAATTCTATTCCATAACCATAGCCACCGGGTAATTGCCGTGAGCTAACGATTTTAGCGTAAATATCACGTGTTTTACCGCCAATAAGGTGCAAAGCCAGGGAAAAACGAATATTGGTTAACATATCGATTTTCTTATCGATAATAGCAAATAATCCGTTATAGCTAATATCCTTAATTATTCCAGTAATCACTTCTTCAATGACTTCTTTTCCTTTAAGAATATTAAAGTCAAATGGCTGTTCAAAACTTAAACGAATAGCATGACGTATTTCACGATTAGGATTTTCCAGTAAAACACCATCTTTTTCTATTGCAATTACTTCATACAAGTTAATAGCATTGGTCTTGCCCTTAACATGAACTTCATTAATAGTGCCAATTTTAATAATATCCTGGACTTTATGATAGGTATATTCACTAATTAAAACCTGTCCCCTAAGACTATATGATTCTATTCTGGAGGTGAGGTTGACTCCATCTCCAATAACCGTAAATTCATTATGAATTTCCGACCCCAATTGCCCGGCTGAAACTTTATCGGTATTAATACCAATACCTACAAAAATTTCCGGGTAGCCATTATTTTTATTGTATTGATTCACTTCATCCATTGCGATTTGCATTTCTATTGCGCAGGCAATCGCATTAATTGCATCCTCTTCACCAATCTTTGGAATGCCAAAAACGACCATCACAGCATCACCCATATACTTATCAATTAAGCCATTATATTTCTGGATGATTTGATTCATTTTTGTAAAATAATTATTCAGCATCTGTAGAATTTGATTTGCAGAATACTGTTCAGACATAGAGGTAAAACCACGAATATCAGATATCAGAATGGACACTTCATGATTTTGATCATTACTATTGGGGTTAGTAAAATTATTGATGAGGTTTGTTAGTTCATTTTTTAATTTTAATGCTTGCTCGTCTGATTGCGATTCTTTTTTAACCAATTCAAGAATATTATTGACCAGTAGTGAGTGATTATATTTGATATTCATAATGAACTCTTAGTAACAATCTCTTTTATTTTTAAGACGCTTATTTTAATCAATAATTTTTATAATTAATATGGATCTTTTACTATTATTAAACTTTGATATCATTCTTAATGACTACTCATTCCTATGAATGACTACTGAGACCTCTTAAAGGTTCAAATAAATATTCTAAACCATTCGTTTTCACTTCTAAGATAATTTTTAGCATTTCACCTAACTCCCCTTCAGGAAAGCCCTGATTGGCAAACCAGACAACGTAAGGTTCAGGCAAATCTATTAGTAAGCAGTTTTTGTATTTTCCAAAAGGCATTTTATAGCTGGCCAGTTTTAGTAATTTCTGCTGATTATTTAAAATATTATTTTCCATAAAGAAGGTAATTGTTACCATTAAAATCAATTTAAAGCATATTTTTCATTACATATTGATTGATTTGTTTAAAATTTGTTTTATCCTTTTGATGATATAAATTTAATACTGTTTGAGCCACTGACTGCCAATGTTTATCAGACTGCGCCGAAAATTTTTCTAAAGTCGATAAGTCTTTATTATTTAACCATTGTTGATAGGCTTGCAGTAATGAGGGAAAAATTTCTCGGCGCATAGCAGTAAAATTTGCAAAGTAAAAATGAATTTGCGATTCATCATTATTTTCAATTAAACGAGGTAAAGTTGACTTAGCATCAGCTAAATGATCTTTAACCGCTCTTAAAAGAAATTCTGTTTTTGAGCGTGGAATATTGACCATCATTTCAGACCACTGATTTCCCACTATTTGATTAGATTGAATTTCACCAATTTCATGGTACAAAACAGTATCTGCTTCTACTGCTGCCATTTGCTCTACGGATTCCTGAGGTTTATTTTTAAAATCATAACAGCCCAATGCTCTGGCTAAAGCATTATCTTCATTGTACCAATGAGATTCTTCATATTTTTCCCAGATATATCGCTGCAATGACTCCTGGCGAATAAAAATATCATTATCCTGACACATACCCGGAGGTGCCCCCAGTTCTCGAGCATATTCTTTACCACAAATATAAAGCTGATAATCTTCAAAACTGGTTTTACTAATCAAATCGGCTAACACAAATACCGGTTTATTATAGGTACCATAACCTGCACTATAAATAAGATTATTTTCCTCAAGATTTAAATTAATTTTTTCAGAGTCAAAGTGAGATATTTTCTGTCCATTAATTTCAATATTGCTAAAATCCTGATCTTCTAAATCATCCCATTCAGATTCTCTTTGCATCAACCAATTACCAATATCATCATTCGATAATTTTGTGCCAAAAGGTACGTGATGCTCCCAACGATAAAATTCGCGCATTTTTAGCAAATAGATGCATAAGGTATAGTTATCTGCATATTTTGCATCGGAAATACGGCAATTTCTAATAATGGTTTGTTTTAATTGTTGTTGGCTTTTAATCAAAATACACCTCAAACTATTACAAATAAACAATTATGAAAAATTGTATGAACTGTCTTACCTATCTTCATCTGAGCAATAACAGCCAGATTTTCTAGCCTGGCTGTTTAACATCTATCCATTTAACCATAGTATGCAGCATAATCGTGCACAAATCCATCTCGATAGAACTAACGCTTAGTAACATCATTGAAACGTTATATTCATGAGTGCAAGTTAACTTTGCTAAAAAGCAAACTTAATCAAACCATAAATATGACAACAAGCTGGTACTTCTGTCCTATCTCATGCTAATTCAATTCGTGAGTCCGCTCTCAACTTATTGGGATAATTAATCAGTTGAATCGTAACGAAAATGAATAAATTGCTGATTATTATTCCTTACAAGGGTAGAATTACTTCCGCTCTCAACTGACTTTGACAAAATGATGTCTATGTTAGTAAAATCTTTCAATCTACAAGAAAAGGTGTGTCCAGTGAATTTTTTTAAATTACCCGTTTTCATTTTTACTATTTTTATTCCCCTATTGTCGTCAGCCTCTATTAAAAACCTGCCTTATCCTAAATCTCCGCCTTCTGCGGCAGAAATTGCTCAACAAAATCAATTTGTTGATAAGTTTTATGGGTTTTCTCGAATGCCGTCAACTCATCAACCTTCGGGTAGAGCCATATTGGTCACAAGAAGCGTAGGAGAGCCACTTTCTACAACATTGGCGGAGCGTTATATTAATACTAACACCAGTAATACCATTGCATCTATGGAACTTGGTAGTTTCCTTTCTGGTAAGCATAATTCTATGACTTTTTTAATTACTCATTATGAGGATGACCGTGCTCCCTCATTCCAGGTTTGGAGACCCGACCTTAGAAAAGTTCGTCGTATTCCGGCTCCTCTTTATGATGACCGCCTGGCCGGGTCAGACTTTACATGGGGAGACATGATTCTGCACCGACCTGAATTTGAAAATCATAAAGTGATAAAACAGCAGGTATTTAATCGCTGCTTAAGTACTATAGAAACAAAAACTGATACCAAATGGATGCCTAACCTGCCCCAGGCGTCCTGTCATCAAAAGAAAAGACCCGTTTATATTTTGAAAAGTTTTTCAAAAGGAAGCCCTATCAAGGAATATGATTATAGAATACGCTTCATTGACACAGAAACATTTGCTGATTATCGAACTGAATTTTATAAAGATGACATACTAATACGAGTTGTTGAAAAAAACTGGGGACCAATGGGTATGGAAGATCCAAGGGTTCAAGCATGGAGTTACATGTATGCGAACGATCTTCAAAACGATCATGAAAGTATGTTTATCCAACTTGACCGTAACACCACCATGAAGCCCAATGGTAAAAACTTTTGGAGTGAAAATACTTTGAGAAAAGTAAATCGATAAAGTGCGATCACTTTTCAGTGTATATTAGAAATCAATTTTAGTTATAAAATTGTTCGAATTAATTTTAGGTTCTTCTTAGCGAACTGCTCTGGCGTACAATGGTGTTTTTTAGCTGAATCAATACACCATTGTTCAACCGTAGTATTTGCTTTTATCACATTTTTAGACGAAACAGCATGCTGATCACTCTTGTGAGTTCTAAATACTGCATCAGATAATTGGTTAATATTGTTATCCTCAATATATCCTCGTAATAATTCAATATAGCTCATTTTGATTCCTTTTGTTATTTATAGAAAAAATAAAGCAAAAAACACACCAGAAATCACTTTATCTACTTTGTCAAACTTAGGGTTGCTCATTTGTCTCACATTATCAACTGAATAAAGATATAATAATTCAATAAGGGGTAACAAATGCCTAAATGTAATGATTGCAGAACAGAACTTGAAGATCAGTTTCTACAGGATGGTTTATGTAGTTTTTGCTACGTTAAATCAAAACAACAGAATAATGCAAGTCGAGGTTTAGTTGAAATGAAAATATATGTTCATCCTGAACTTATTAGTCAAGTTTCTCAATATGTGGATGATTTAAATAATCAGTTTGAGACCGTAAAGAAATAGTTATAAATATCGAAGATACTTATCAACAATTTTTGTGGATAACTTTGTGGATAAATCAATATTTTTATCCCTAAGACCCCACATTATCAGATACTATTTAATTTGGCTAAATATTACACAATAATTACAAGAAAAAATAAATCTATTTTAATATCAGTTAGATATAATTTATTTTCAATTTAGGTATTGACCAGTGAAAAATAAAAGTAACTACTAATATTGCCTTTCCTGACTAAATTAGTCGGTGTGAATAAATCAATAGGTTAAGCATGTTTTGTGATAAATCTTTATAGGATTTGATAGTAACTTAAACTTGGTAATCAGTTGTATCGTAACAGGAATGAATAAATCACTGAAGTTTTATAATAGACACACGAATAAAGTTATATATTGGCCGCTGTAAAGACGGATGATTTTTAAATCTGAAAATCTTTTCTCAAATCGTACCTATTTCTTTTCCAACGGTCGAGATAGGCAAAATTTAGTCAATGGAGAAACCAGAAATAAAGCTATTCTCAATAAAAAAAATTATACTAAGAAGGCATTGGGATAATTTTCCATAAATTCTAAATTCGTTGCATTAAGCCGGAATAATGTATATTGATAAAGGGAAATTAGGTAGGTACAAATAATAAAATGCTTATAGGTTATTACGATAATCTGTTAACCAATCATTAAAATCATCAAAATTTATCGGCTTAGAAAAATAATATCCCTGACATAAGTTGCACTTCATTTTACGAAGTAAGTGATAACTATCTTCTGTTTCAACACCTTCAGCAACTACATTCAGCCCCATACTATGCGCCATCTCAATTGTTGATTTCACAATGGCAAAATCATTGTTATCAATAATCATGTCTTGTACAAAAGAACGGTCAATTTTTAACTCACTGACAGGTAATTTTTTTAAATAAAGTAAAGAAGAAAATCCTGTCCCAAAGTCATCGACAGAAATATTGAAACCAATGGCCGTAAGCCTTTTAAGTATATCAATACATTTTTCTGGTTCTTCCATCATTGAGCTTTCTGTCAACTCAAAAGTAATTAAATCGGAAGAAAATTTTTTGTCATTTATTATTTTCTCAATTCTTTCAATAAACTTATCATTTCTTAAATTCTTAACCGAAAGATTCACCGAGGGTTTTAAGTTTTGATATATTTGAGATAGTTGCAGATGGTTTTCAAGTGTTTTCTCAAAAACAAGAAAACTTAGATCATCAATTAGGGCAGAATTCTCGGCAATTTCAACAATTTGATCTGGCGGTATAAACCCACAACTTTCATGCTCCCACCTCAATAAAACTTCATATCCAGATAAACTATTATCAGATACTGTTATTTTTGGTTGATAATAAATATCCAGCCATTTATTTTCTATTGCTTTCTTTAAATCACTCGTTAAAGATAGCCTTTCTATTGAATGGTCATCATTAACCGGATCATAATAGTTAAACTCACTTTTACTTTTCTTACTGATATACATTGCCACATCAGCATGCTTCATTAAATCATGGACATTATCACCATACTCAGGATATTCTGTTATACCAATACTGGTACTGATATGTAAGACACAATCTCCAACAATAAAATCTTTCTCAATCGTATTATTGATTTTTTTAGCAACTAATGATGCATCAACTTTATTGGTATGTGGTAGAATAATAGAAAATTCATCACCACCTAAACGAGCAATCGTATCAATTTCTCGTAGTAAAAGTTGTAGTCGTTCACCCACCTGAATTAATAATTGATCACCGACCTGATGCCCTAGTGTGTCATTTACATTTTTAAAACCATTTAAATCTAACATTAAGAACGAAAGTGGTGTTTTATCTCTTTTTGCCATATCAATATCATGATGTAACCTTTCAACTAATAGTTTTCTATTTGGCAGTGAAGTTAAGGCATCATGTAAGGCCTGATGAGTCAATTCATTTTGACGTTTTTGTACCTGGTTATTCATTGAGATAAATGAATCAATAAGAAATTTAGTTTCTTTGGTTCTACCTAACTCTCTTAATTCAACACTATCTGAATCGATGGAATGGTTTTGAAGTAATTCTGAAAGTCTAATCACTGGTTTAAATATTAGTTTTTTTAAGAAAATAAAGATAACCAGACTATAAACGATAAAAATAATACCTATTGTCAATAATAATACATTTTGCCAATGACCTATTGTGATAATATCGAGCATAATATTACGCCCAAATTCATCAATTTTTTTATCAATATTAATAATATTATTTTCAATATTTTCTGTCAGTGGTAATAGTGAAGACATCATCAACTCAGTATCTTTTCGCCATGAATCAGAGCGATTGATTTCCTTAGATTTTGCATAACCATTTTGCCATTGTTGAATAAGTCCTTTTAGTTTGGGAATTTCTTGAGCACTTTCAAAACCATAAAAAGTTTCATGCTGCTTTAGTTCTGCTAACAAAACAAACATTTGTTCTATATATTCATCAACCATTTCTTCCTGTTCAAGGAGTTGCTCTTCATCAAAAGAACCAACGCGGTTTGCCAGGTATAAGCGATAAACAGCAATGGTTTGTGTCCATGATTGTCTAATTGCCAATAATAATTCATAAAAAATTATATTATGATAAGAAGGGTTATCGTTTTTATATTCTACAATCGCATTATCAATGATAGTATAAACTTGGTTTCTTACCGGACGCATTATGCGACTGGATATTTCCATGCTTGGATATTGCTTATTGGCATCGGTTCTAATTTCAAATAAATCTTTGCCCGTGTTTTGCAGCAAAGGTAAATCTTGAGCTAATTCACTTAATTCTTTAGAAATACTATAATCACTAATAGAGTGATTCTTTATCAAACTGTCAATGATTTGGTAAACTTCTGAGAAACTCATCTGAATAATTAAATCTACTTGAGATTTAAATTCCGGTTGAAGCATCACAACATCAATTCCTTTAATCAGGGCTTTGATATGATTTCTCATAATAAGTGTCTGATTGCGAATAGTCTCAGTTTGTTGTGAGTTATGAATAACTACCTGATAACGCTGTCTTAATTTCTCATAACTAATGTATATAGTAAAAAGTATCACAATACCCAGAATAACTGAATAAAACAGATATTGTGATTGAAGACTATACCTAGTTGATTTATTCTTGTGAAACTGAAAAAATTTAATAATAGTTTACCTAAGTTAAATTAAGACATTAAAATACATTTCATCATTTACACTTAATAATTTTGAGTCTACAGTAATAATTGTAACCTTATAAGCTATTGGTACTGTAATCTTATAGACTCGAATCTAGAAAAATTATCTAAAAATAAGTCCATCAACTCTGGATCAAAGTGCTTCCCTTTTTCATTTTTAAATAATTCTATAATTTTTTCAGTTTTCCATGCGGGTTTGTAGGCTCTTTCACTTGCTAAAGCATCAAATACATCAGCTATGGCGACTATTCTTCCAAAAATATGTATTTTCTCACCTTTTAACCCATTTGGATATCCACTACCATCCCATTTTTCATGGTGCTGTTGAGCAATCACTGCTCCGGATTTAAGTATATTTTTTGTGGAGTCAGCTAATACTCTATACCCCATATCAGCATGGTTTTTCATTTCTTCATATTCTTCAACCGTTAACCTATCTGGTTTTAATAAAATAGCATCCGCAATACCAATCTTCCCGATATCATGTAATGGTGAGGAATGAGTGACATGTTTCACTTCTTCTTCAGATAAACCATATAATTGAGCAAGCAAACGAGAATATTCTGATACCCGTTTAATATGGGCACCTGTTTCATTGCACCTCGATTCAGCAACTTCGGTTAATGTCATAATTACTTCAAGTTGAGTATCTTCAAGTTCTTGAAGTTTATCTTTTTCTGACTGTTTGAGTTTAATATAATAAACAAGGTTCAAGCTACTTAGTACAATAGATATAACTACAGCCAGTAATATTGGAACTGCAAAGACATGTGCTTCTGGTTCCATTCCTAAACGAACAACCATATTTAGATAAGCCATTATTATAAATACGGGAACGATGACTATTACAGTTGTTGTAAGCGATTTAGTTAAAGTTTTTATTTCATCTTTATGTAAATATGACATGAGTAGAAATTTTTATACCGATTAGTAATTTTAGTTATATGCTTTGTTTGATATACAAATAAAAGACTAAATAGTAAATGTAATTAGATTTCAAAGTAAACTTTAATATTATTTAATATGTTATTATTGCGATATATTTGGCAATAATCAAATACTTTGATTGTTTTTTATGAAATACAGTAAACTAGTTCCTTATCTGCTCCTATGACGACTGGCACTAATCATCGTTAACTATGGTTCTCATTTTCTGAATAGTGCTAACCCCATTAAGAAATCTAACACCTTGTGGGTTTGTCAGATTTAAGTAGAAAGTTTCATTAGATTCTGAGGATGTAAATTACTTGAATTAATCGTTACATAATATTGTTGGGCCAGGGTCAAATCGATTTCATAATTATCATCCTGGAAACAATGAGCTGCAGTCAGTACCCACTCAGGATGAATGAGACTGCCACCGCATGATGTTCCTTCTCCAGGTCCAAAATTTAAATTTACCATCCACTGAAATTCTTCCACTGTAGCGTCAGAACCGGAGATGGAGTTATGATTAACATACTACTATAAAAAATATAACTAAATAAAACGTAACCAAGGCTGATAATAGTCTGTTGCAATTATTTCCCCCCTTATTTAAAGGTTAAAAGTATGCTAAAAACAAGTCCGAATAGTCTTTTATATTACATCCACGACCCCATGTGCAGTTGGTGCTGGGGATTTAGTGATACTTATAAAAAATTACTTAGACAATTAAACTCTAATATCTCTGTACAGCGCCTTTTGGGTGGGTTAGCCCCCGATAATGAATTGCCTATGCCTGATAATATTAAACAACTCGTTCAGAGATCATGGCGTAATATTGAAATGACGATTCCCGGTAAACAATTTAATTTTGACTTTTGGACTCAAAACACCCCTCGTCGCTCAACTTATCTATCTTGTCGAGCCGTTATTTCGGCTCGAGATCAAGGTGATAAATATGATGAACTTATCACAGCAGCAATACAAGATGCCTATTACAAACAGGCTCAAAACCCTTCTGATTTGGCTGTGCTGATATCAATTGCTGAAAATATTGGTTTAGATACAACACAATTTCAAACCTCAATACAGTCTGAACAAACTAAGCAAATTTTATCTGATGAAATTAAACTTGCCAGAGACTTAGGTGTTGATAGTTTTCCTTCTTTAATTCTAAAAAACAAAAGCAATTGTTGGCCAATAGATATTGATTATCTAAATGAACAGACAATGCTGGAAACCATAGAATCATTAACAAACTAATGTCTTTATATTTTGAACACAAAACAATTACATCTTATCTCTATTTGGTTCATAGCCCTCATATTGAGGTAAATCACCTTGAATACTCTCCCAATTTGCTTTTGAAGAAACAAATATATGTGCCATAGGCTTTTCTTCAATATCACTTTCAATTGTCCCTAATCTGACACGAACCCTATCTGGTTTCATATTTGATTCACTCATAATTGGTGAACCACAAATACTGCAAAAATACTTTATTTGACCAGGCGTTGACTCATAAGCTGTCAGTTTTTCTCTTCCTTGGCTAATACAAAATTGTTCCCGTTTTAAATAGCCATTAGCTGCAAAAGCACTGCCTTGTGCTTTTCTACATTGAGAACAGTGGCAGTAAATAATATTTTTAATTTCACCGCTAATTTCAAAGCGGATCTGACCACATAAACAACTTCCATGATACATTTTGACCTCGTTATTCATTTTCATGCCTTACAGATACGGATATCTCATTAGAATCATTGATCAAAACTTGATAGCTAATCGGACGACAACAAACCTGACAATCTTCAATTAGGGTTTGCTCTGTAACACTACAATCTATAAACAAGGCGGTATATTCACCACAATAAGGACAGCTAACTTCATAATATTCTTGTTGGTTCATAATGTATTCGTTTTACACGGTGAAAATTATGCAAAATCTTTTAAACAACACTTACCAGAGGGATTGCTTGTTTCGCATGAACACTGCCCTAATTTTGTTTGTTCAATGACAAAATCTTTAATTGATGGATTAGACAAATACTCTTCTTCAGTGATATTAAAGCAGTGACAAAGTAAGTTTCCTTTAACTTTAGTATGACATTGCATCTGACTAATAACTATATTATCTCTAGAAAAATAACAAACATCACAATGTAGATCATCACAATAATAGTAAACTTTACTAGTGTCTACATTCCATGATTGTTTAACATGATGAAGAACGGTGCGGTTAGAAACGTGATTGCACAAATTATTATTGACGGGACAGGGATGTTTTTTTTCAGCTTGAGAGGGTGATTTTGAACTTGAACAGCAGTTACTCATATTTAACCTCTTTTCTTTTAAAAAAACAAATTTTCAGAACAATCAGGAAATAATTGACATGCAAATATAACCCTAAGCCCAATAAAAAATCTGAACTACCATCAAAACTAACCTAAAAAGATAGGGAAAATTTTTTGGTTAATTAAAAGTTTATATCAAAAAGCTAGAAATATCAGTCTTAATGTTATCGATTTGTGTTTCATCTAAGAGCAGTTCATTAATAGAATTGATATACATCAATTCATTCTCTGTATGCGAACTTTCAGCACCTTTATGCAAATACATATAATTTAAAGAATGAGCTAATTTTAAAATTTCTGCAATGGTTAAAGTTTTATAACCAACTTTATTTTTATATACACCATAAGTGTCATGATGAAGGTATATCGCATTACATACATCATCAGGCAGCCCCCACTTCTTAGCCATTAAAACAGCAATTGCCGTATGTCTAAGATTATAGTTTGCTTTTTCCTTAACCAATATTGATAATGGATGACTTTCATTTTCTAGGTAAAATTCCATATAATCAGGAAATTCAGCATCCATAATAAGAACCCCAACATCATGAAATAAACCGGCAAGATAAAACATATTAATATCAATTGATTCATCAAAAGAAACATAGTCAGCAACAATCATAGCTAACATACCGACATAATGAGAATGTTCAGATATTTCTTCAAAGCCTTTTATTTGATTTGCTAAAGCATTTTTGTAAGCCGGTTGAATAATCGCATTTTTAAGTTGTTTTATTCCCAATAAATTTACTGCATGTTCAATTGAGGTAACTTCTTGCGATAAGTTATATTGAGATGAGTTAATCACTTTGATAACTGCTGATGCTAAACCAATATCTTCATTAATAAGTTCAAGAATAAGTTTGCTGTTTGGCTTTGCAGAAGAAAGTTCTCGTTCCAAGGTCATCAGAGTATCTGATGGCGTCGGCACTTTATGTTTATTGATTAATTCAACGGAAAGTTTTAACTCTGCTTTATCAATTAATGATGCTATGGACATAACAGTTTTATAACACTGAAGGTCGGCTAGTTTCAGCTGCCTCAGCCTCGGATGGCTTAAAGCGAAGTTCAATAAATTTCCAGTATGGTGCATCAACCATTTCGGTTCTTATGGATTTATCCCCTCTATTACGTTTCATCAGTTCTTTTAGAAAATCGATAGCGTCTACTTTCTTAACCGTTCCCGTTAGATTTTCATTACCAAGTAAGAATTCCGCATCTTCATCAATATCAACTACCCGGTAACGTTCGGGAAAGCAATCTTCTTGATCGTTGTGAGTAAATATATATTGAGGCATTCGCTTGTCATCTCTATTAGAAAATTCTTATAGAGAATAATCAATTTAATTCAATTTTTCAATATATTTTAAAGAATATTACATGTTGATAGAGGATCATCGTCAAACAAACTCGTTAATTGTCTATTTTTTCACAAACTACAAGATGAACTCTTCTAGAAGACGCCTCTTTAATTAAAATTTTAAATCCATCAAACTCAAATGTTTCATCCTCGGATGGTATTCTTTCTAAATGCTCAAGCAACCAGCGGTTAATCGTATCAGTCGGTTTCCCCGGTAAGTCAACAGAAAAATGTTCTTCAATTAATCTTAATTCAATAGCACCATCAACCAGAACTTTATTGTCATCTAGCGTTTTAATTAGGTCAGGCTCCAGATCGGTTTCATCATAAATCTCACCCACTAATTCTTCCATAATATCTTCTAATGTGATTACCCCAACCATAACCCCATATTCATCGACAACAATAGCCATAGAACGGTTCTGTTTTCGAAGAAACATAATTAATTTATCAATGGGTGTATTAGCTGGGGTGAAAAAGACCTCTTGAACTAATTCCATGGCTTTTTGATCGGTTTGATTATCAGACATCGCATGCATAATATCTCTTAGCATTAAGATACCTGTAATTCTATCCGGATCATCAACATAAACGGGAATGCGACTGAAGCTTTGTTGTAATATATGAGGAATTATATCGCTTAAAGTATGGGTACCATCAATTCGATAAACATTCCTTCTGGGCGTCATTACATCCTCAGCTTTTAGATTATCAAAATAAAAGACCCGTTCAATCATTTCCTTTTCATCCGTGGCAAAAACACCTTCCTTTTCACCATGCTCAACCATCGTGATTAACTCTGTCTCAGTAACGGTTGGAGCAATGCTGTCACCGGTTCTACGATGCAACCAATCCGTAAACAATTGAAAAAACCAGATAAATGGCGTTAATAAACGCATTAAGGTATAGATAAAAGGAGCAATTACCAGGGAGATTTGTTCCGAATGTTTTGCAGCCAGACTTTTAGGTGTGATTTCACCAAAAATTAAAATAACGATAGTTAATAAACCAACAGCAATACCCGGGCCCATGGTACCAAAAGCATCTGTGGCTATAATGGTTGCCATTGCAGATGCGCCAATATTGACAACATTATTCCCAATCAAAATGGCAATTAACATTTTAGAGGTATCTTGTTTTAACAAGTGTAGAGTTTCAGCCCCTCTTCTTCCTTCCTTTAGTAAGGATTCAGCTTTAGCTTTAGATAGAGAGATCAAAGCAGTTTCTGAACCGGAAAAAATGCCGGATAAAATAAGAAGAATGAACAGATAAAATAAATTTTCCATTAGCTACTTTTAATTTAACAATTATAAACAAAATAATAATAGTATAGATTATTACAAATAATTATCCTATTGATTTAATTTAACTATCATACCATTTAGTAGGTCAGTATGGGATTATTAAATTAATAGAATATCCATACCAAACCTAAAGCAGTTTCATGTAAATAAAATTACTGTTTGCAAAGTTTTTGCTAAAAGCACTCAATGACTTGCATAATTAAATTTATTATTCTAATCTTTACCTATGAAATCAGACTTTTATAATAAATTTATAACTTTAGGTGACAAACCTAATGATTCAGCTGCGACAAAATTAAAACATCGAATTCTCATTTATCTGGCGCTTGCAATGAGTATGGGAGGCATTAGTTGGAGCCTTATTTTTATCCAGTTTGAACTATATTTTCAAACAATAGTACCAATGTGCTACCCCTTTATTACCGCCATTAACCTGTTTCTTTTCTGGAAAACAAAAAATTTTCCACGAGCCCGGTTTATTCAAATCCTTATCAGTTTGTTACTGCCGTTTCTATCCCAGTGGGGCCTGGGAGGTTTTATTCTCAGCGGTAGTGCTATGCTATGGGCAATGATTGCTTTAATTATCAGTGCTTTTATCGGGAATAAAAAGCTGAGTGTGCAATGGTTAATATTTTATAGCCTATTAACAATTTTGAGTGGACTGATTGATTCTACCGTCAGCCAATTCGTCGCCCCAATTCCAAATGACTTAATCACGGCATTCTTCGTTTTAAACTTTATTATGATCACAGCTATTGTTGTTTTAATATTTACTTATCTTATCGCACAAAAAGATGCCATACAGGAAGAATTAGCCAACGCAATCGCTATTGCTGAAGAGGCGACACAGGCTAAATCTGATTTTTTAGCCAACATGAGCCATGAAATTCGCACGCCAATGAATGCAATTATTGGTTTGAGTAATTTATGTTTAAGAACTGACTTACAGCCTAAACAGCAAGATTACATAGAAAAAGTTCACTCCTCAGGTGAGGCATTACTTAGTCTGATTAATGAAATACTGGATTTTTCTAAGATAGAAGCCGGAAAGTTGGAGTTAGAAAATATTCCTTTTAATCTCAATGACGTCCTGGAATCATTGACGACTTATAACTCTATAAAAGTCCAGGAAAAAGGACTGGAGTTACTATTTTACCGATATCCTGATGTGCCTGAAAATCTTATCGGCGATCCACTAAGAGTCGGTCAGGTTCTGATTAATCTCACCAATAATGCTATTAAGTTTACTGACCATGGTGAAATTATCGTTACTATAAAAACGATAAAATTAACAAAAGAAAATTGTCTACTGGAATTTTGTGTTCGTGATACCGGTATTGGCATGACTAAAGAACAAAAAGATAAGTTATTCCAATCATTTTCTCAAGCGGATGTTTCTACCACTCGTAAATATGGCGGTACTGGTTTAGGCCTGGCTATATGCAAAAAATTGGCAGAAAAAATGGGCGGAGGAATAAACGTTAATAGTCAACTTGGTCAGGGTAGTGCTTTTATGTTTACGGCTACTTTTGAAATTAATCCCAGTTCACAGCTAAGGACCTTTGAAACCACAGATGATCTCACATCAATGCGGGTTTTAGTCGTTGATGATAATGAGTCTGCCAGAGAAATCCATGAATCTTATATCAGTAGTTTTGGCTTTGACGTAGTAACAGCGAATGACGGAGAACAGGCTATAAAAGTGTTACAAAATAGTCAGGAACCTTTTCAGTTAATTATCATCGATCAAGTCATGCCGGGTATGAATGGTATAGAGACCATTCATCAAATTAAAAAGCAGAATGTACAATTTGGCTCACCTAAAATTATTTTAGCTTCCGCCTTTTTAAATAGTATTAAAGATCCTGACAATATCAACTTAACATTACAAAAACCAATCAATCCATCCGTGCTATTTGATAGCATCATGATGACTTTTGGCCATGATACCCCCCAATTTAAAAAATCACAAAAAAAGGACATTGATATCTCGACATTAAGGCCAATACAGGGATCTCATATTTTATTGGTCGATGACAATGAAATTAACCAACAGGTTACTCTGGAATTACTGCAACAGGCAGGTTTTATCGTCAGTGTTGCAGATCATGGCAAGATGGCAATCGACATGTTGGCGGTCAATCACTATGACTGTATTTTGATGGATGTTCAAATGCCCATTATGGACGGTTATACGGCAACTAAAACCATTCGACAGGATAAAAGCTATGCTGATCTGCCAATACTGGCCATGACGGCCAATGCTATGTCTGAAGATAAAAAACTGTCGATTCAAGCTGGAATGAATGATCATATTACTAAGCCTATCGATGCTAAACAACTCTTTTCTACCCTGTTTAAATGGATAGTACATGCTGAACGTGAGATCCCTGCTATTATTGAAGAACCTCAACCAAACCTGGAAGACATACAAAAAATTATTGATAGTTTAGATGGTATTGATACCGGCACAGCCCTAAGTCATATGAATGGACAATTGAACCTATATGTAAAATCTATAGGAAAATTCTGTACTGAACATACCCAAACTCTGGATTCAATTAAAAAATCAATTGCTGCTGATGATAGACATCAAGTGATGGCTTTAGCACATTCTTTAAAAGGTATTGCCAGTACACTTGGCGCTAAAGAATTAGCTACTTATGCGGCACAGCTTGAAAGTTTTGCAAAAAATAGTCTTTCTGAAAATGAAGGTGAAAGTTTTTCTGATGATTTATTGAATATTCTTGAAGCTTCGTTTGAACATACGATTAATTTATTTAGAAAAGCTCATCAAACAGCCACCCATATCCAAGAACAAAATAAAGTGATGATGACGCAATTAACATTTGAAGAAATTGATAATGAACTTAATAAATTACTTGAAATGCTGGATAAAGATGATATCAAAGCCGAAAGCTTTATCGAAAACTTATTAGAGCAAATTTCAGAACCTATGCTGGTTGAATCATTACAAGAAATACTCTCTGAAGTTTCTTTATATAACTTTGAAGAGGCAGAGCTGACTTTGCAAAATTTGTTAGATCAAAGGCTTAAGTAAAAATTCATAAAAATTTATTTTACATGTATACCACTGATCTTTTAAAATGCAGCAAGACTTTTTTGCATATCCAAAGATTAGTGCTGTAGATGAATATGATCAAAACACTTTGAGTCGGAATACCTTACTGACTTCTCCTTATTAATTGAAATATACTTGACGCTAATTCTCCAAAATTTCTTTTAATTCTTTTTTCCTTAGAATACTTTTTTTCTTTTTGTTTTTCTTATATTCAATATTGAGCAGTTGTTTTTCTTTATTCAACTCCGACATTTTCGATGTAAACTCTTCAAGATTAAATTTTTGATTGCTAAAAGACTGCATCAGTAACTGGTTAATGAAAACAGACTGGCCTTCGATTTTATGTAATTTTGATTCATTTTCCCATTCCAATATAAAATCCTGTTTCATAGACTCCAGTTCATGCGCACGAATTTTATTTCCTTTTCTAAAGTTTCTTAATAAATAAGCTAACTTATCTTGTATTTTTGTCGCTTCTTTATTTTCTCTTTGATTCCATCGTTCCTCACTTTTCGAAAGTGTCCCTGCAATTTGTTTAGCTAAAATAGGCGTAATTTTATTTGTCATTCCTAGCTCTTCTGCCTTGGCTAAAATCTTTTGATCCATCTCATCCCATAGGCTATTTTTCTGTTTTACAAAGTTCAGTTGTTTTTTATGTGTTTGCTCTGCAAACTGTTTTTTAAATGCAAAAAGTTGATCCGAGTATATTTCAGCATCTTTCTCAAATTGTTTTAATGTTGTCTCATCAAGTTTGGTCTTTGGTGACAGAAACAAATTCATCATTTTCTTCTGATACTCATTTTTAGCTTCGGTTATTTTTACTTCATGCGCAGAATCAATATCAATTTGTTTAAGATCAAACTCTACTTTTAATTCATTAATATCATCTTGATAACTTTTCTTAAGATCCCGTGAAAATTCCTGAAATATCTTCCTCATATTTCGAATATTTTCAGAGCGTTCTTTTCTTAAACTAAGTCTTTCTTTATTGGCTTCTTTTCTTTGCTGACGAATTTCTTTTGATTCTGCTGCAAAAGAGGAAAAACCAGGCATCAGTAAACTAAGTACCATAAAGATTCCAAAATAAGCTTTATTCATTTTTTAGTTCTCCCATAAAATAAGATGTGTAATTATAATGTTGTTCCGAATCTTCATTTAAAAAATCAGAATCATATCTATAATCGTGATATTTGGCCGTATATGATACTGGGAAACAATATTAGCCGCTAAGCAGAGAGATACAAAGTTTCATATTTCGTATCACCTGGCAAGCATTCTTCGGTGCGAGTACAAAGACATCAATAAACCAAAACCAGCCATCAAGGTAATCAACGAGGTACCTCCATAACTGACCAGTGGTAATGGTACACCAACAACCGGCAGGATACCTGAAACCATCCCAATATTAACAAAGATATAAACTAAAAAGGTTAAGGTAATACTGACTGAAAGTAAACGTGCAAATGATCCCTGAGCCTGACTTGCCATATATAATCCACGCACAATAATAAATAAATAAATTGTTAGTAAAGCAATAGTTCCCATTAAACCAAACTCTTCAGCAAAGACAGCAAAAATAAAATCGGTATGTCTTTCCGGCAAAAACTCCAGATGTGATTGAGTTCCATTAAGCCAACCCTTACCATAAAGTCCTCCAGAACCTATTGCGATTTTCGATTGAATAATATGATAACCACTACCTAATGGATCGGATTCCGGATCAAACATAGTTAAAACACGCTGACGCTGATAATCCTGCATTAAATAAAGCCATAAAGGAATAGAAAATAAAATAACACTAACCGTAAAGCCTATAATCCATCGCCACGGCACACCAGCCATAAAGATGACAAAAAGTCCTGAGCTTGCTACCAGGATGGAAGTTCCTAAATCCGGTTGTTTGGCAATCAGTAATACTGGTAAGGCTATTGTTGATAAAGCAAGTATAACGAGTTTCCAGGTTGGTTTTGCATTTGCCTCAGCCATAAGCCAGGCAATCATCATCGGCACCGCTAGTTTCATCATTTCCGATGGCTGAAACCTAAACAGGCCAAAGTCCAACCAACGTCGCGCACCTTTACCAATTGTTCCCATTAATAACACCGCAATCAATAAAACAATACCAATTGAAAAAATCCAGGGAGTCCAGTTAAACCAGCGTTGTGGTGGAATTTGAGCCACCATCAACATGATAGCCGAACCAGCAAATATACGTAAGCCCTGTTTTTGTATCATTGCAGCACTTTCATTGCTGGCGCTATATAAAATAATTAAACCCAGTAAGATTAGAACAATTAACGCAAATAATAATTGAACATCAATATGTAAATGATGTAATAAATATTTTTTTTTATCTTTTACCATTTACAATCTCTATCTATTAGATAAATAATATTCAATTAACTTTCCAGCAATAGGTGCTGCAACTGAACCGCCATGACCACCATTTTCTACAATTACCGACACGGCAATTTGAGGTTTATCTACTGGCGCAAATGCAATAAATAAGGCATGATCCTGTAGTTCTTTGGCCAGTTCTTTTTCTTTATATTCTTCATCCTGAGCAACAGTAAATACCTGCGCAGTACCAGTTTTTCCTGCAATATCATAGTTCATGCCCGGTTTATTTAGACGTCTTGCAGTTCCCCTGGCACTATGCACAACGTCTCTCATTGCCTGAATCGTTGTATCCCAATTACTCTTATTAATAATAGCAATATTATTTAAATTTTCTGGCTCCACTTCTGTGCGATGCATATTTTTAGTTTTAGCAATTTCATTGATATCTCTATTTTTATCCACCTTGTTTTTAATGATGAGATTTTTTTCAGTGTTATTTAGGTCTGGCTTTTTGCCCCCATCCATTAATTCAGTATTTGCCCGAACATTATTAATTGCCTTAACCAATTGAGGTTTAAATCGATGTCCATTATTCGCTAAAGTTGCAATTGCAGAAGATAACTGCACGGGGGTTGCCAGCATATAGCCCTGACCAATACCTGTAATTAATGTTTCACCCGGGAACCATGCCTGCCCTTTCGCATCACGCTTCCATTCCCTTGATGGCATTAAACCTGAACGTTCACCGGGGATATCAATACCGGTTTTTTTACCAAAGCCAAAATATGTCATATATTCTGACATTTTATCTATACCCAAATGGTAGGCCAAATCATAGAAATAAACATCGCAGGACTGAACAATCCCTTTATTCACATCCGTTACACCATGGCCCCATTTTTTCCAGTCTCGATATTTATGTTCTTTATCTTTTAACTGATAATAGCCCGGACAGTAGATTTTATCTTTATCAGTAATTGTTCCAACTTCCAACCCCGCTAGAGCAATAAAAGGTTTTGACGTCGAACCTGGCGGATATTGTCCTAAAATACTACGATTAAAAAGTGGTCTGGCTTTTGATAAATTTAGGTCATTGTAATCATTATGAGAAATACCATTAACAAATAAGTTTGCATCATAAGTTGGCATACTAACAATTGCCAGTACATTGCCATTATTTGGATCAATAGCGACTAAAGAACCTTTTTCCTCTCCAAATGCTTCTCTAACCACTTGATGCAATTTGATATCAATATTTAAATATAGGTCTTTGCCTGGGATGGGATCGGTTCGTTGTAAAATTCTTAACACCCGACCTCGAACATTGGTTTCAACCTGTTGAAAGCCTGCTGTTCCATGCAAGTGATTTTCATAAGCTTTTTCAATGCCGAGTTTTCCAATATAGTTGGTACCATTATAATTGGCTAAATTTCCATTTTCCGATAATTTTTTTAATTCTTTGATATTGATACGACCAACATAACCAACAACATGAGCAGTATCTTCACTATAAGGGTAATAACGACTTAATTGTGCTTCTACTTCAACACCATTTAATTGATACCTATGGCTAGCTAAGATAGCAACTTCCTGTTGATTTAAATTAAATTTTAGCGGTATCCCTGTATAATGATGGCTACTTGATAATAATTTTCTAAATCTTTTAATTTCAGCATCGCTTAATTCAATTAATTCTTTTAGTTGATTGATGACTTTATTGATACTATCAACTTTTTCTGGGACAACCTGCAAGGTAAATGAAGAAATATTTTCCGCAAGAATGACACCATTTCTATCATAGATAAGGCCTCTTGTTGGCGGAATTGGCTGAATTGTGACACGATTATTTTTGGAAAGCGTCTTAAAATGCTCGTTTTGACTGATTTGCAGATAATACATGCGAGCACCTAAAATTAACAATAATAGAACACTTGCCAACAAAACGACCACAATACGATTATTAAAAAGTTTAATTTCCTTAAAATAATCTTTGAGCTGGGTATTTATCTTCATAGAAATACGAGCTTATTTTTCAATAACGCCATACATAAGACGGAATTTATTTAAAATAACGGATAAAAATGGCCAAACGATCGCACTTGTTAATGCCGGCATCCAAAATAAAAAAGTATCTGGCGTTTCATGCTGAATACCTTTAATCCACAAAATAATCATTAATGACACGGCAATAATTAACATGATAATGAGTGTTTGTTGCAGATGAGGATAAATATTTAAACGATTACGTAATTTCAAACTCATAAAGGCAATAAAAGCAAAAACTAATGCATATTGACCTAATAAAACACCCATTAATACATCCATAAACAGGCCAATTAACCAGGCAGTAAAGATTCCAAATTGCTTTGGCAAATAGATACACCAAAAAATCAATACTAAACTAGCCCACTCTGGATTGAAATAACGGAAGCTTTCACCTAATGGCAAAATGGCAAGCACAAATGACAGCAAAAAACTAATAACAATAACTGATTTTCCAGTGTATAGGCGAAACATTATTGTTGGCCTTCTACTTCTTCAGCAGAGCCAGTCAAATCACCTTCATCCTCTGCAGCATTAACATCCAGATTAGAAGAGTTTGGCTGAATTAATAAAACTTCCTGACTACGTTCTAAATGTGCCAGGGGTGTCGCTTCTATTTTCGCGAATGCCTGACCGGCATGACGTTCAATCGTTTTAATTGTTGCCACAGGGTACCCTTCTGGAAACACACCGCCTAAGCCAGAACTATAAAGCTGATCGCCGATGTTAATATCGACATTATTGGGCATATAGGGAATATCAAGCGTATCTGTTTTACCCGTACCATAGGCAACTGCTCTTAGACCATTTCTAGCGACTTTAACCGGAATTGCATGAGCTGGATCAGTTATTAAAATAGCGGTACTTCTTAATAATCCCGGTTTATTGACCTGCCCCATGACACCATAAGCATCAATAATTGCCTGACCACTGAATACATTGCTATCTTTCCCCTTATTAATCACAATTGTTCTTTCATAAGGAGCTAAATCTACTTTAATAGTTTCTGCTATCAATAAATCATCAGAGAGTTTTCTTGAGGACTGCAGCAAAGAACGCAGACGCATGTTCTCGGATTGAAGCGAGGTGAATTTCAATAATTGAGAATTTAAGAACAGATTTTCCCGAGTTAAACGATCGTTTTCTTGCTGTAGGTTTCTATTGCTTTTAATGTTCTTAACAAGCCAATTCGATGAATTTACCGGCAAAGATGCCACTTGCTGAATAGGAAAGGCTAAGACGGACAAACCCGAACGAACCGACTCTAGATAGCTTCCTCGTTGATCAATCATCATTAAAGAAATTGATAACACTGACAAAACGACTAATCTTGCCAGATAAGTTGAATTTTCATCCAAAAAATTCATGGACTAACACCAGACTTTAAGACAAGTTTTTACCATGTTTTATAATGGAAACCCGGATAACGATCTTTTGACAATATAATTATTCAGAACTGAACTATTCAACACTGAACTATTCAACACTGAACAATTCACCGCCAAGACCATCCATCATCTCAAGGGCGCGACCACCACCTCTGGCAACACAAGTTAATGGTTCTTCTGCAACCATAACAGGGAGACCTGTTTCTTCGCTAAGCAATTGATCTAAACTTCTTAATAACGCTCCACCACCTGTTAGAACCATTCCTTTTTCGGCAATATCAGCGCCTAATTCTGGAGGCGTTTGTTCTAATGCTACTTTAACAGCAGCAACAATACCAGATAAAGGTTCCTGTATGGCTTCAAGTATCTCATTACTATTTAAGGTAAAACTTCTTGGAATACCTTCTGCTAAATTACGTCCACGTACTTCAAGTTCTAATAATTCACTGCCTGGGAAAGCCGAACCAATTTCTTTTTTAATTCTTTCAGCGGTCGCATCACCAATTAATGTTCCATAGTTTCTTCTAACATAAGCAATAATGGCTTCATCAAATCTATCACCACCGATTCTGACAGATTCGGCATAAACGATACCACTTAAGGATAAAATACCAACTTCCGTGGTTCCACCACCGATATCAACAATCATCGAACCACTAGCTTCACTAACTGGCATACCAGCACCAATTGCCGCTGCCATGGGTTCTTCGA
>JADGAU010000046.1 GCA_015231865.1 Gammaproteobacteria bacterium
AAATTTAATTTAGCATTTAGTTGTATAGCATGATTTGTTTATACTAAGCTGTGATGTCCTATTTTTTTAAGTTAACTCGATCAAACTTATCTCATGCACAATTTTGGTTGTTATTACTGATTAAGCATTGATAAATTATGTGTGATTGAAGCAATAATAATAATTCGAGCTATAAAATTATCACCACAATATATTTAATAAATACTTCTGGATCAAAATTTGACTAACAATTTGTTGCCATTAAATGATTTTAAATTCCATGATATAGTCATCCATATAGAAACCGTTACCAATATCTTTTTTTACTTCATCAGTAATAACGAATCCATTTCTTATATACCAATCAATAGTATATTGGTTATATCTGTTGACGGTTAACCAGACAGTGTTAATTTGACGTTCTCTGGATAATTGTTCGACGTAATTAAGAGTAGCACTGCCGACACCAGCACCTCTTGAATCCAGTTTAATATATATTTTACTGATCATCATTCTGGAATGATCTAAATTAGATACTAGCCCTAGATATCCCACATTCTCAGAAAGATTATTAATGATATAGTATTCATATCCATCATTTATCTGTTCAGATATTGCATCAACGCTTTGAAATTTTTCTAACATGTAATCAACTTGAGCCTGTCCGATTATTGGAACAAAGTGTTGATTCCATATCTCGTGTGCAAGATTTGCTACAGTATTTATATCCGGACTAAAAATAACTTTGTTGAAGGTGAACATTAGAAAGTTGTAATTACATAATTATATTAATGTTGAGTACGATTTGTTCTCTTAGTCTGGTTCAGATATTCTTCACCGATTGCTTCAAATAAATCATCATCTACAGAATGGATGTACCTATCAATATATCGTCTACCATTGATTTCTACTATTCGTGTGTCTTCATTTTTAATAAATTTTGCACCTAAAGACAATAACAGCTCATCTTCAGGATCATAATTAGACACAAAAGAGGCAATGATAAGCTACTGTTTTTAAAGGATTAAATGGCGCGCCCAAAGGGAGTCGAACCCCTAACCGCCTGGTTCGTAGCCAGGTACTCTATCCAGTTGAGCTATGGGCGCATTGTTCTGGTAAATTATTGGATGTGCTGAAAAGCGTGTGCATTATGCGTTTTAATGTCCGTATTGTCAACGATTTTCTCTATTTTTTGGTCAGACGTGAAATGATTAACCTGTCTCTTTCATCAAAGACACTCTTCGAAATTTGCCAGGTACTTAAGATAATACTAAAGCCACTGCTGGCTGAAATTAAATAATAAATCATAATCTGATAATATACTGCAGTCATTGGTTCCGTGCCGGAAAGTATTTGACCTGTCATCATGCCAGGAATACTTACCAGGCCCGCAACCGCCATCGAATTTACAATCGGAATTAAAGCGGTACGAATACTGCTGTTTCTAATTGGTTTAATGGCTTCTTGTGCAGATTCTCCTAACATTAAGCGCTGTTCGATTACATGGCGATGATGGTAGATATTCTGAGTCATGGTATTCATACCTAGTGAAATCCCCGTCATTGTGTTACCCAGTAATATTCCTAATAAAGGAACCGCATATTGGGGTGTATACCAAGGCTCTGGCATGATAACAATTTGTAAACTAAACCAGGTTAGAAAGAAAGTTGTGATAAATAATGAAGTAGTAGCAATCCATAGTGATTGCCTGCGCCTTATCCGATATTCCTGGCGCAGATGAATTTCCCAGCCGGCAATCAATAGCATCACAATTGAAATTAATAATATCTGCCAAGGCTCTTCATTATTAAAAATAAATTGAAGTATATATGCTAAAAAGATCAATTGAATAAAATTTCTAACAGCTGCAATTAATATTTCAGATGAATAACCAACATTCATCCGATAAAGGACAAATGAAAGCAGTACAATAAAAATTGAAATATAAAGAAGATCCAGATTTGAAAGAATGATTATGTTCATTTAAGCCTTACCTTCAAAACATGCCTTCATATGTCATCTGATAACACTTAGTACAAATTCGCTCTAATTGATGAGTATCATGACTAACCCAAATAATAATTCCCTGCTGCTCTTGTACAAACTCAATCAGCACTTTTTCTAATGCTATGGTGTTATTTAAATCAAGATTTGCACTAACTTCATCCAACAATAAAACATCTGGCTGTTTCTCCAGGGCCCTTAATACTGACAAGCGCTGCTTTTCACCGGTAGACAATTGATGAACCTGTTTATCTTTAATTGCCTTTGTTAAATTGAGTTTAGACAAAGTATGTTCTTCAAGAATGTTAAAGTGCTCATTAACAGTCTCGAGCCACCACTGGCTTTCTGCTGGTACTAGCATGACTTTTGTCCGCCAGATATATGGTTCAATAGTATCTTGAGACTGATTATTTAATTGAATATTTCCCTGATGCGGGATTAAATCTGCTAATGCCTTCAATAATAGAGATTTACCAACGCCTGATGTACCTGATATTCCAATAATATCTCCGGATTCAGCGTGCAAGCTATAAGAAGATGTTAAACTATCAACGAGTACAGAAAAATTTAAATTATCTACCAGTAATTGGTGTTTAGCAGGCATATTTTTGATTTAATAAGAAAAGATTAGAGTATAGATGAAATGAGTATTAACCACAATTTACCTGTGCTTCTTGATATAAACTCTACATTATTCCCCCCTACTTCAATGGCTTTAATTGAACCCAATGGTTTATTAGCTTTTGGTGGAGACTTGTCAATGGAGCGCTTAATCAGTGCCTATCAGCATGGTGTCTTTCCCTGGTATTCTGATGGCGAGCCCATTATGTGGTGGTCACCAACCCCTCGTTCAGTTATTTTCGTTAATCAATATAAAGCAGCCAAAAGCCTTAAAAAGTTATCACGTAAAAATTTATTTGAATTAAAACATAATATGGCTTTTAACGAGGTCATACGTTCCTGTGCTAATATCAATAGGAAAGAGCAAAATGGTACCTGGATAACGGAAGAAATGATATTAGCTTATGAGCAACTTCATCAATTAGGTGTAGCGCACTCTTTTGAATGCTGGCAGGAAAATCACTTAGTCGGCGGTTTGTACGGTATTATTATCGACAAAGTGTTTTTTGGTGAGTCGATGTTTTCCAATGTATCCAACTCATCGAAACTGGCTTTTATGTATTCTGTCGAATATTGCCAACAACAAGGAATTGAGTTAATTGATTGTCAGGTAGAATCAGACCATATGAACAGTCTGGGTGCTATTAATATTAGTCGTAACGAATTTGAAAAATTACTAAAGGAACTAATTAATAAATAAAATTACAGTATTCTAGCCATCACTTTTTCGTTCATTTTATACAAACCATAGCCAGCCAGCATAAAGCCGCTAATAACAATAGTAGATGCAACAAGCGGGTTTAAAGTAGACACTGAAAAACCAAAGCCTTTTAAAATTGTTACTGAGGCGGTATTAATCCCACCCAATGGAAATACTGCATTAGCACTTACAGCAATTCCAGATTTTGCAGAGACTGTTTTTAATTTAATTAATGAAGAATTAAGTCCATGCGTTTTAATTTGCTCTTGACCAATTTCTTCAAGAACTTCATTAGTTATTACATCCATGTTAAATTCGTTATGCATCATGTTTTATCTCGATAATTTCACTTAAAATAAGACTAATAGATATCTCTATAAATGACAAGTGAATCTGATCATTTATCTAAATTAATTATTCCCTTAATAGATTTTTTTTTCTTATCAGGATATGATTAACAAATTAATATAATTAAATACAAAAATATGACTAAACAATTAAAAATCGGCGTTATAGGCATTCCCGGAAAATGGTCAACTGAAACTCTGGCCGATGCCATTGAAGCAAAAACGGGCTATCGTTTAGTCATTGATATGGCCGATTGCCATCTTGACTTACGAACTCAATCCTTATTTTACCAAGGAGTTGATTTATCCACCTTGGATGCATTGATTATCAAAAAAATAAGTCAAACCTATAGTCCGAGTATGCTGGATCGAATTGAGCTATTAAGGGTTCCCGAAAGTAAAGGCGTTAAAATTTTTAGTCCACCAGAAAGCATTATTAGATTAGTTGATAGATTAAGTTGTACGATTACATTGAACCAGGCCAATATCCCCATGCCGGAAACCGTCATAACGGAAGATATTGAAGCCGCAGTTGATTGTGTAAATGACTTTAAATCCACCGTATTTAAACCACTTTTTTCTACAAAAGCTCGTGGTATGACAATTATTGATAGTGATTTATCAGATAAGAAAATTAAAGCAAAAATTTCAGAATTTAAAAAGCACAATCAAATGATGTATATCCAGAAAAAGATTAACCTGCCAGGACATGATATGGGCTTGGTATTTCTAGCGGGTGAATATTTAGGCACTTATGCACGCGTAAATCAGGGAGATAGCTGGAATACGACGATACATAGCGGTGGTAAATATATGAATTATCAGCCATCACAAGAAATTATTGATATGGCAAAGTCTGCACAGGAGCCCTTTAAATTAGACTATACAACCGTTGATGTTGCTGAAACTGATACAGGTCCCATTGTTTTTGAAGTCTCCGCATTTGGTGGTTTTAAAGGTGCATTGGAAGGAATTGGAATCAATGCTGCAGAGCTATATACCGATTATGTTATTCAACAATTAAATTAATCAATACATGAGTCGAACTGTATTTGCATTTTTACGACACGGTGATTATTTTCAACTTGAAAAAACGCCAAGTGCCTGGCAACCATTTTCTTTAAACCAGGAAGGTATCAAACAGGCCAAAACTGCCGCTGCAAAAATTACGGATTTTTGTCAGAAAAATAAACTTGAGATAAATACTATCTGTGATAGTTCTCAAATGCTTAGAGCCTGGCAAACAGCTGATATTATAGTACAGGATCTTAATACAGAAAATACAAGTTTAAATAGCATAAATATACAAACTTATGATCAGCTGGCAGAACGTGGTGTTGGTAGTGTTGCAAATCTTTCGACAGCAAAGATTGAACAAATAATTAATGACGATCCTCGCTATTCAACATTACCTGAAAACTGGAAATCGGATAGTTACTTTAAACTACCTTTTCAGGGTGCTGAATCTTTAATGGATGCCGGACTAAGAGTTGCTGAACACATTAAAATATCATACCAGCAACTGCTTGATTCCACTATACAAGGGAAACAAGGGAAACAAAACAAGCAAGATACGCTTAAACTAATCGTTGGCCATGGTGCCTCTTTCCGTCATGCTGCTTATCATTTAGGGATGTTAAAATTTGAAGATATAAAAAAATACAGCATGTATCATGCTGATCCAATTTATTTTGAACAAATAGAAAATCATACCTGGCAACATATTGCAGGTGACTGGAAAATTAGAAAACCAAAGTCAGAATATAAAGATTAATAAAGTGAAACAAGAAAATACATTAAAATACACACATCCCTATCAGATCACGGCAAACTACCATGGTAAAAAGTGGATTAAACCTTTCTTACCTGATAAAGCACAAAACTGGATTTTGGGCCCATACCATCAAAGTATCAAAAAAGATTTGTCAACAACACAGAGTATTTCAAAATCATTGCAGAAACACCTTGAATATGACTCATGGGAATGGCCACATCGTGTCTGTTATTTTATATCTGATATGCATGCCGATGCTGATGCCTTTTTAGCATCATTGGTTGCCTCCGGCGGGGTTAAAAAAACTGGCCCTAAGGATAATGATTTTAAATTAACCAAAGAAGGTAAAAAAGCTCAATTTATTCTTGGTGGAGACTATTTTGATAAAGGTCCCGGCACTATCCGTTTATTAAGACTGATCAAATCATTAATTGATAAACATGCTCATGTTACCCTGCTGACGGGCAATCATGATTTACGCACTTTAGCTGGAATAAATAGCCTGGCGCAGAAAAAAAATGAACTTAACGAACATTTTTTTATTCGTATGGGCAAAAAGCCGCTGCCCTTTTTTAAAGAAATTATTAATCAATATCATCAACATGGTAAGAGACACACGGGCTGTGATTTTAAAATGCCTGAAGATCTTGATGTTCCAGGCAAAAAAAACTGTCTTTATAAAATTTACCCCAAACCCAACTGGGATAAACATTTTTCTGAAGCTGCTGCAAAAAAAATATCTGACGAAGCAATAAAAAGAGAAACAGACAGAACGCTTTATAAAATTAAACATTTTCAATCCTGGTGTAAAGAACATCAATTGTCGATTCAGGATATTGTCCTGGCATCAAAAATTGTTAAAAAACTTTTTTTACATCGTAATGGTGAATTTCACTGGTTTGTTAAAAGACTACAATTAAGTCATCAAATTGGTTCATTTTTCTTTGTTCATGCGGGTATTGATGACATTGCCGCAAAACAACTACGTTCAGATGGCATTAAAAGTTTAAATAAAGATTTTAAAAATCTTATCAAAAAAGATTTATTTAATCTCTATTATGGTCCCATTGGTAATATGATTAGAACCAAATATCGTAAGTCTGATTTTAGATTAACTGATAAAGGTGTTTTAATGCTAAGAAATTCAGGTGTCAATGCCATTGTTCACGGGCATCGGAACCTGCATTATGGACAACGGATCATGATTAGAAAAGGCATGGTAAACTTTGAATGTGATTCTTCCATGGATATTAATACACGTAAAAAAGAAGGTGTTAGCGGCTATGGTGCATCCGTTACCATTATCCGTCCGGAAAAGAAAATCTTAGGGATTAGCAGTGATTATCCCTATATTAAAGTATTTGAACCCAGACATAATCAAGTATTTAAGCGATGAATATACCAGCAAACATAAGTGAGAACTTAAGATTTTTAATTTCAGAAGTTTCAATACAATTGAAAAACCTGCAAATATTCTTAAGCACGCCTTCAACTTCATTAGCCAAACATATACTTGATAGAAGCGGTTATACCTTTAATTTAAAATCAAGAATACAAAATGCCTGTACGGATATGATACGGGGACAAAAATATAGCTCTTTACTCAATAATCAATTTAAAGCCTTAGATTTAATCGCTTCTGATCTAGAACAGATTGCAGAATTAAGTAGAAATTGTGTCAATCTCATGCACGATAATATATTTCAGAATAGTTCTAAAAACAAAGCAACTTTATTTTATAAACCTTTAAATCAACAGATCCAATTAATAAATGATCAATTAAGTAAACTAGAAATTTGTATACACAACAATGATACCAAACTCTCTATGGAAATTGCTGGCGCAGATAGCAAAATAAAAAAATATCAGCTAAAACTACAAAAAAAACTAGAACATCAGATTGGCAGAAAAAAATCTTTTAATTCCGTCATGATTTCCATGTCTCTTATGAATAATATTAGTCATATGGGAAACGCTTTACGTAGCATGAGTGAGGATATTATCTCTGCAGTATTAGGGCAAAACCTAAATACCGAACGTTATCAATCGATGAGAAATGCGATTGAACAACGTTGGGGCTTATCACCCGAAAAAATGGATATAAAAACTATTGCAGAAACGCGTTCTGGCAGCAGCATCTCATCAATTCAATCGCCCAAAGCCAATGAACAAGCATTCGCTAATAATGCTATTTTTAAAGATGGCAAAAAGAATAAATTAAAAGAGGAAAAACAACGAGTTGAAAGCTGGCATCAAATTTACCCTGGTTTAGCCCCGAAAATTATTGATTATCATAAGAATGGTAAAACCGCTTCAATTTTAATTGAGCACTTATCTGGTCAAACCTATGAGGGTATTTTATTACATGAATCTACAAGCTTATTAAAACAAACTCAAAAAAAACTACGCTCGACCTTAAAAAAAATATGGAACGATACCTATAGTAGCGAAGAAATACCTGGTAATTATGTTCAGCAATTAAAAAAAAGGCTGGATAATGTATTTTCAATTCATCCTAAGTTTATTCATGGTCAATCTTCTATTTGCGGTTATAAAATTAATGCTTTTTCAACACTATTAGATAAAGCTGAAAAGTATGAACAATCTTATATTAAAGCGCCCTTTTCTGTTTATATTCACGGTGATTTTAATATTGATAATATCATTTATGATCCTCAACAAAAGAAAATAAACTTTATTGATCTTCATCGCTCTGAACAAATGGATTATATCCAGGATATTTCAGTATTTATGGTATCCCATTATCGACTTCAGGCTTTAGCGCCTGATATACGATGTAAAGTACAACAGACGGCTATTGATTTTTATCACTTTGCTAAAAAATATGCGAATAAAGTTGGCGATAAGCAATTTGAAATACGTTTAGCAATTGCTCTAGCCCGTTCTTTTGCAACATCAACCCGGTTTATTTTAGATCCAACCTTATCAGAAAATATGTTTATACGTGCACATTACTTATTAGAAAAAATAGTGAATACGCCAGTAGAAAAAATTAACCGCTTCCACTTACCTATCAAAGAGGTTTTTAACGGAAAATGACAACAGACAGCACAACAATCAATAGCGATACAATTATTGAACAACTGTATCAAAACCAAAATTTAATATCTGACAGCCTTAAAATATCTATGCAGGGATGTGTCATTGAATTAGTTAGTAATTCAAGTGAACTGTTATCAGGTTTAGAAATTTATTTTAGAGGGTGTCAGGTTCTTTATGATGCTAAAAACAATGCAAATGCAAAACATCATTTAAAAATAGAAATAATAGAATCAGCCCCCGTTACTTTAGCTATTGATTTTATTGACTGGAAACGTGAACCCGGTAAAAGTGGCAGAAAAGATGCTTATTATGATTTTGAAGATCAAGGCCAAGCTATTAGATTGGTTCAAAAAGTTCGTACCGGCATGGTATTTTTACAAAGTAGTGATAGACAAATAGCTGCAGGTCCCTGTGTTGCCAATGATAACCAGGTAATTAACTTTATCAATTCACAATATATGAATTGGCTGCAAAACAATAACTGGCTTATCTGCCATGCATCCGGACTGGTTTATCAGGATAACAAGCATTCATATGGCATTGGTATGGCTGGCTTATCAGGTGGTGGTAAGTCAACGCTAATGTTAAAACTACTTGAACGATCTGAGTTTTCATATATGACCAATGATCGCTTATTCATAAGAAATGAATCTGGTTCTGAGCAAATTGAGATGTGCGGCATTCCCAAATTACCTCGAATTAATCCAGGTACAATTATTGGTAACCCTAAATTACATTCTATACTTTCTGATGATAAAAAATCATATTTTCAACAAATGCCTACTGAGCAGTTATGGGATATTGAAGAGAAATATGATGTTGATATTGCTGCAACCTATGGTGATAAAAAATTAAAACATCAAGCTAATCTCAATAAATTTATTATTTTAAACTGGCAACGTAATGGTTCTGAGCCAACCCGTTTAAGCAGAATTAATATTGAAGATCGCCATGATATATTACCAGCCATTATGAAATCACCCGGTCCTTTTTATTTAAACACTGAAGGAAAATTTGAACAAGATACAAATGCTCAGGATAAAAATCATTATCTTCAATTACTAAAAAATATTGAAATCTATGAAGTTAATGGCGGCGTAGATTTTGATCAATTAACAACCCTTTGCTTCAATATGATGAATTAAAACAAGATGAATCAATTATTTTTATTTAGACACGGAAAATCGGACTGGTCAGTCAATGTTGATGATTTTAACCGCCCTATCAAAGATAGAGGAAAACGTTCTGCGCAGCGCATGGGGATTTGGCTGGCACAGCAGAACTTACAGCCAGATTTGATTATCTCATCTCCAGCATACCGGGCCAGGACCAGTGCTGAAAAACTAGCTAAAGCAATGGAAGCATCAACCGATTTGATTCACATTGATGAGCGTCTTTATCATGGTTCAATCGAAAGTTTTATGGCGGTATTAACTGATCCAGTTCTTATAGGGCTAAAACGAGAAGGGCAAAAAATTATGCTGGTTGGCCACAACCCTGCATTGGAAGAGTTTCTACTTTATTTATCAGGTAATGGAATTGATATTCCAGATAATAATAAATTATTTCCAACTGCAGCGCTGGCACATTTTAATATTCCTTGTACCTGGTCTAAAATAGAGGAGAAAAGCGGTCATCTCATAAAGATTCAATATGCAAAAGAATTGGATAAACAATTTCCTTTCCCAAGTGCTAATAATGATCAGGAAAAACGTAAACGTCCGGCCTATTATTATAGTCAATCTTCTGTTATTCCCTACCGGTTTAAAAAAGGGAAGCTTGAAGTAATGCTTGTTCAATCAAGTAAACGTAATCATTATGTGATTCCAAAAGGTATTATTGAACCCGGCATGACAGCACAGGAATCAGCACAAAAAGAAGCATTAGAAGAAGCTGGTGTTATTGGTCAAATTGATGAACAAGCTATTGGAGAATATCATTATGAAAAATGGCATTCTCAATGTCATGTCCTGGTTTATCCTCTACAAGTATCTGAAGTAGTGTCGAATAAAAAATGGCAAGAATCTCATCGAGGCCGACAATGGATGTCAATTAAAGAAGCAAGCATTAAGATTTACCAGCCTGCTATTAAGTTACTATTACAAAACCTAGCTAAACAGAAACTTTGATAAACAGAAACATTGCTAAACAAATAATGGAAATCAAATGAGAGAAGATAATAAAACCTTTAGCCATATATCTATGCAAGATAATGAATCTCTAAAAGAAATTCTTGAATCCATTGCAAAATCAATTAAAAAAGGCAAAATGGTGTTTAGTGATGACGAGGATGAAATTATTTTGCATCCGGAGAAGCTTATTCGCTTTAAACTTAAAGCCAGTAAAAGTGATACGAAACATCAAGTCAACTTAAAAATTAGCTGGGATGTTGATAGCGTAAAAATTCAAAAGTCTGACACATTAAAAATTCAAAACTAAAAAATGAGTTACATAAAATTTAGTCGATTTTTATATCACTATTTACACTATTTATATTAACAGGAGTTTGATACATGAATTTATTAAAAACCACATTGGCTACAGTTCTTGTAAGTGCACTTAGTTTACCTGCTGTAGCTGAAGTTGATCCTAATGTTGCACAAAGTCGAATGGTGGTAAAAGATTTCTTTAAAACATTAAAAGGAGAACTTGTTGGTGCTATGAAAGCGGGAGGCCCTGTTAATGCCATCAATGTTTGTAACAAACGTGCAATGATGATCGCTGTAGATAAATCCATGACGCATAATATACGAGTGGCTAGAACAAGTTTGAAGTTAAGAAATCCCGTAAATGCTCCTGATGAATGGGAAGAAAAAGTTTTAAATGACTTTGAAAAAAGAAAAGCAGCCGGTGAATCTCCCAAGAAAATTGAATATAGTGAAGTGGTTACTAATAAATTTGGTAAACAACAATTTCGTTATATGAAAGCCATTCCAATGGGCAAACCTTGTATGGCTTGTCATGCAGAAAAGATTAAACCTGAAGTTGAAGCCAGGTTAAAAGAATTATACCCTGCTGATAAAGCAAGAGGCTTTAAACCAGGTGATATTCGTGGCGCATTCACAATTACGAAAGATCTTTAATGGCAAACGATCCCTGGAAAGAAAAACTCACGTCCGAACAGTATCAGGTTACACGATGCTGTGGGACTGAACGCCCCTTTAGCGGCAAATATAATAAACATTATGAAGCGGGTATTTACCTGTGCCAATGCTGCAAAAGCCCATTATTCTCATCTCAACATAAATTCGATTCTGGTAGCGGCTGGCCCAGCTTTTGGGAGAAATTGGAAGCCGATAATATTAAAGAAATTCGCGATACTTCACATGGTATGCTCCGAGTCGAAGTACGATGCCAACAATGTGATGCTCACCTGGGACATGTTTTTACGGACGGTCCTGATCCAACCGGTTTACGTTATTGTATTAATTCACTGTCATTGGATTTTAAAAATGACGATTAGAGGTAACAATCATGGCAAAATTATCTGATGAAGAAAAAGAACTACTGGAAGCAGAATTGCTAGAACTTCGTCTTGAGCATTTGGATCTGGAAACCGCATTAGAACATATTCCCATTACCCCTCTGACACAAATGCAAATTGCTCGAATTAAAAAAAGAAAATTAAAAATCAAGGATAAGATCGAGAAATTAGAAGATAAGTTAATACCCGATATACTGGCCTAAACTGAAAAACCCTAGATTTAAACGCCTATTTCTAGGATAATATTGCCTTTAAATTCAGGGAGTACAAATTCGTGTCCATTGATAGTAAGTCCAGTGAAAGCAAGTCTTTAAGTTATAAAGATGCCGGTGTTGATATTGATGCGGGCAATAGCCTTATTGATAAAATCAAACCCTATGCAAAATCAACACTGCGCGATGGTGTTCTTGGTGGCTTAGGCGGATTTGGTGCACTATTTGAAATCCCCCTGGATCGTTATAAAAAGCCAGTGCTGGTTTCTGGTACCGATGGTGTTGGTACCAAGCTTAAATTAGCAATGGAAATGAACAAACACGATACCATTGGTATTGATCTCGTGGCTATGTGCGTCAATGATTTAATCGTCCAGGGTGCTGAACCGCTATTTTTCCTTGATTACTATGCAACAGGTAAATTAAATGTTGATGCGGCTGCAGATGTTGTTAAAGGTATCGCAGAGGGTTGTTTACAGGCAGGATGTGCTTTAACCGGTGGTGAAACTGCAGAAATGCCTGGTATGTATCAAAATGATGACTATGATTTAGCTGGTTTTTGTGTCGGTATCGTTGATAAAGACCAGGTCATTGATGGTAGTCAAGTTCAGGAAGGTGATGTATTACTAGGGATTGCTTCCAGCGGCCCCCACTCTAATGGCTACTCACTTATTAGAAAAGTCTTAGAAGTTAATAAGACTAACTTAACAAGCCCTTTACCAGGAGATGATAAAAATAGAACCATTGGTGAAAGCTTACTGGAACCGACAAAAATTTATATCAAACCATTATTGGATTTGATTAAGCAATGTGATGTTCATGCAATTTCACATATTACTGGTGGTGGCCTAACTGAAAATATCCCCAGAGTGCTACCAACGGCTCATATTGCTCAAATTGATACCCATGCATGGAAATTACCTGCCGTATTTGAATGGCTCAAAAGCCAGGGTAATATTGAACAAAGTGAAATGTTAAGAACCTTTAATTCAGGCATTGGACTTGTTATTGCGATACCTCCCTCTCAAATAGCTCAGGCAAAAGATGTTTTAGAATCCCATGACGAAACCGTTTTCCAACTTGGAGAAATCGTTAAGAATAATGACAACTCAGATTCTTTCGTCAAATACATTTAAATTAACCAGATGAAAAAGTCGTTTAATGTTGTTGTTTTAATCTCTGGTAATGGAAGTAATCTGCAGGCAATTATTGATGCGGTAAAGGCTAAGGAGTTAGATATTAATCTTTGCCTTGTTCTCAGTAATAAAGCTGATGCCTTTGGTCTACAAAGAGCAGCAAAAGCAAAAATTCCGACCAAAGTAATTGAACACAGTCAATATTCAACTCGTCTGGATTTTGATTTAGAGATGATGAAAGCGATTGATGAATATAAACCCGATTTAGTTGTTTTAGCTGGTTTTATGCGGATTCTAAGTAAAGAGTTCGTCCAGCATTATGATAATAGAATGATTAATATCCACCCTTCTCTTTTACCAAAATATAAAGGAACCAATACACATCAACGTGTTTTAGACTCAGGCGATAAAGAACATGGGCTTAGCATACATTATGTAACCAATGAATTAGACAGCGGCCCCATATTAAAACAAGTTAAAATAACTGTGAATTCAGATGATACTGCAGAATCATTAGCAAAACGATTGCTGATTGAGGAACATAAAGCATATCCTGAAGTGATAAAACAACTCTGTTACAAAGATAAATATTGCTTAAAATAACTGCTCTTGGGAAAAAGGTTTAGTTAAACCTGGAAAAATTATTGATACCACTATCTTAGTGATTTAGATTTAGATTAATTTAGTACAATCAAGTTAATTTTTAGTTTCTGCAATATCAGGAAATTCATTTCTAATACTTATCATTTTTGATAAATTTTCAACAAAGATATCAACAAGATTTGGATCAAACTGAGAGCCACTTTCTTTTTTGACAAGTTCAATAGCAGCATCCACAGTCCATGCCTTTTTATAAGGCCGTTTAGAAGTTAAAGCATCAAAAACATCTGCTATAGACGTTATTCTACTTGCTAATGATATCTCTTTTTCTTTTAGACCATTGGGATATCCTGTACCATCCCACTTTTCATGATGAGATAAGGCAATATCGTGAGCTAAATTCATTAATTCAGAATCATCTTCAGATAAAATCTTAGCCCCTATAATCGTATGTGTCTTCATTATTTCCCATTCATCAGGTTCAAACTTTCCAGGTTTCAATAAAATATGATCTGGAATTCCAATTTTTCCAATATCATGCATAGGAGCAGCATTAAGCAATAGATCACAAAAGTTTTCGTCTTCGCCAGCAGCTCTTGCTAATGCTTCTGACATTTTGCTCATACGAATAATATGCATTCCAGTTTCATTATCACGATATTCAGCAGCCATACCTAAGCGTCTAACAACTTGTAAACGAGTATGATGGATTTCTTCGGTTCTCTTTTTAACCTCCCGTTCCAGAATTTCATTTTGTTTTTTCATATATTTATTAGCAAGATGCACTTGTATCATATTACGAACTCTTGATAAAAGTTCTCTAATATCAAATGGCTTAGTAACATAATCTAAAGCACCTTCATCGAGTGCTTTTTGTTTATATTCCTGCATATTTTGAGCTGTTAACATGATAATCGAAGGTAATTCATTTAGCTCATTATTCAATTGAGATAAAACACCGAAACCATCAAGTTCTGGCATATTTATATCCAATAAAATTAAATCGAATTGTTGTTGTTTACATAAATCAAAAACTTCAGTTGAAACCTGTGTCGAATATATATTTTCATAGCCATCAATAAACAAAGTTTGATTAACGAGCTTAATGTTTGTAGCTTCATCATCAACAATGAGTATATGTGCTTTTTTATAATCTAAATTAATTTGTTCCATTTTGACTCTGTTATTTTCATTTTTAAATTGATAAATTAATTGTTTATTTTAAAACATTTTAAAGTTAATAGTATACTTTCTTGCTGTTTAAGGCTTATTTCTGTTGAACCATAGGTATTTCAATCCAGAAAGTTGAACCAGAACCTTGTGTACTTTGAAAGTCAATGGTCCCACCGATTAATTCAATAATATTTTTACTGATCACCAAACCTATACCATAACCTTCTACTTGTGAATTATCATTAGATAAGCGATTAAAGCTTTTAAATAAATCATTCTGATCCTCAATGGATATACCTATTCCCGTATCTGTAATACCAAGGCGAAGTGTTTGCTTTTCAGTTGTTTTATAAGAAATACTGATAATTCCATTTTCGTTATTATATTTAACCGCATTAGTTAATAAATTAACGATGACCTGTTTTAATCTTATTTTATCAGCCAGTAATAAAATATTTTTTTTGCTCATTTGTTCTGGTGTTATATCCTGACTGCTATTACGATACCTAATTTCTATATTTTTCTTCTTTATCATTGGTGAAATCATTTGTAGTGATTCTGACAGGACTTCATAAAGATTCACTTTTTCTATATAAATATCAACTTGACCGGCTTCAACTTTTGCTAAATCAAGAATCTCATTCACTAAACTCAGTAAATGTTTACCTGATGTTAAAATTTCCTTTACATTTTCCTGCTGATAACCAACCAAGGCATTATTTTGATCCATGGCTAAAAGTTGACTAAAACCAAGAATTGCATTTAATGGCGTTCTTAACTCATGACTCATATTAGAAAGAAATATGGATTTTGCTTTATTCGCTTTTTCAGCCTCTTTTTGAGCATTAATTAAGGATAATTCATCCTTTTTCTTTTTATTTATATCCATGACGACGCCGATCATATTTAATGCAACGTTATCATCGTTTCGAACGACACCGCCTTTTTCTTGAACCCACATCACCTGACCATCAGGCCAAACAACTCGATGCTCAATATTATAGGCCTTACCATTTTCTACACATTCATTAACGGCATCTATGACGGCTTGACGATCATCTTCATGAATTGAATTAAGAAAATCATCATAGCTAACATTTGACTTGTGTTGCTTATAACCAAATAGCGATGAAATACCTTCAGACCAAAAGATATGACCGGTTCTAATGTTCCAGTCCCAGGTACCGATGCCAGAAAATTTCTGACTTAAGACAAGTCTTTGTTCATTTTGGTAACTTCTCGTAATATCCGTTTTAATGGAAATAAATTGATAAGGTTTATTTTTATTATCTAAGTAAGGAATAATGCTTGTGTCAACCCAATACTCAGATTTATCTTTTTTTAAATTGCATATTATTCCTTGCCAGACTTTACCCTGATTAATCGTTTTCCATAGATTTTTATAAAATTGCTTATTGTAATGTCCAGATTTAATTAAAGCATGGGTCTTACCGATAAGTTCTTTTCTCGAATAACCACTGCTTACACAGAAGTTATCATTTACATAGGTTATAACGCCATTCACATCAGTCATACTAACAATATTATGCTGATTCATGGCATTGAGTTGATGCTTATTCTCTAGTATCAATTCCTGGAGATTATCATTAAGCTTATTAATTTGCCTGATATAACTTGTGTTTAGATTGTTTTGTTTTAAATTCATGATAAATGATTAATTATAGCCCCAAAGCCTTATCAACAGATTTAAGTAACTCATTGATATCTATTGGTTTAGTTATATATTCATCAAAACCAAGTTCTAAACCTTTGGCGATATCATTTGGCATTGCATTAGCACTTAATGCTAAAACCTTGATATCCGATGTCAATTTATTGGCTTTTAATTCTTTGAGTACATCATAGCCATTCATATCCGGTAAATTTATATCAAGTAATATTAAATCAGGCTTATGTTTAGCAGCCTGCTCCACTCCCTCTTTACCATTTTCAGCACTTAACATATTAACCCCATCACGCATAGTTACTACTTGCTTCACAAGGCGCATATTAGCCGGATTATCTTCAATATATAAAACATGATATTTAAAAGAATTTTTTTTATCATCTGTCATAGCACTTATTACTCCAAGATTCCTGTTAATATTTTTAATGTTTATCGATGTCTGATTTCCACCAGGAAGATCAAACCAAAAGGTTGTTCCAGTACCTAAAGTACTATCGACTCCAATTTTTCCTTTCATTAACTTGATTAATTTTTTAGTTATTACTAAGCCAACGCCAGAACCTTCAATTTTTTCTTCCATTTGTTGAAAACGGTTAAATGGGATAAACAATTCTTTTAGTTGGTAATCAGCAAGTCCACGACCTGTATCACGGATACTCACTCTTACCATCTTTTTTCCAGATTGTTCGTCAATATGCAGGTAAGACGAAATAGTAATTTTGCCTTGCTCCCGATTATATTTAACAGCATTACTCAGTATATTTAAAATAACTTGCTTTAATCGGGTTGAATCAGCTTTACTTGTTAACTCAGGACTATTAATTAAAGATTTGGCAAATATAATTTCAATTTCACGTTTTTCTGCCAATGGTTTTATTAACTTTACACACTCTTGTAATATATCAAAAATAATTATATTTTCAATTTGCAAATCAACCACACCAGAATCTACTTTTGATAAATCTAGTATTTGATTGATTAACTTAAGTAAGTGATTACTGGCTTTACTAATTTCTTCTACTTGATCAAGCTGGAATTCAGATAACTTTTCAACTGCCTGAATTTTTAATAATTGACTAAAGCCTATTATTGCATTCATAGGTGTTCGTAATTCATGACTCATATTTGATAAAAACAGGGATTTAGCATTATTAGCTACTTCAGCCTTTTCTTTAGTAAGTAATAATTCTTCATGCATTAGGCGAGCTTTTCTTGCTTTTTTAGCTTTTGTTAAAATAATGTTGGTGAAAAACCTAGAATCATTATTTTTTTTAATATATTCATCTACCCCTACGTCTAAAGCTTCAACTAAGACTTCTTTATCGATAGTCGCGGACGCAAAAATAATTGGCATAAAAAACCATTTTTCATCTTGTCTTATTATTTTCGCAAGTTCAATTCCAGTACACTGAGGCATTTGAACATCTATAATTAATACATCAGGTTTAAACTTTTCTAAAACATTTAGAGTTTCTAATGGATTCGTTAATGTTTGAACCGTTGCCAGATTTGCAAAAGAGTTTTGTTGAATTTTAAGAAAAACACGATCATCATCAATAAAAAGAATCTTACAAGGTTTCTTATTTTTACTGGCTTTTTTATGCTTTTCCAAAACGGCACGTTCAAGGCTTGCGATTTTTAAAGGCAGGCTAAATAAATTTGAGATACCTAATCTTACTGCATTAAGTTTAAAGTCAATATTATCGCAATGACAGACTAAAAAAAGTTCAATATTTGTTGAAATATCTTTTCTTATATTATTAATTAAATCTAATATTTCATGATGTTCATTATCAGATATTATTATTATTAACTGTGGAATATTAGTTTCGCATGCAAATTTAAGCTCTGAAAAGCGATTAAAATCAGCAATAGGGATAGACTTTACTTCAAATATTTTTCTGATATCTTTAATTACTCGACCATCTTTAATTCTGTTATAAATAAATATCATTTATTTATTTATCCTTATTGACTTGTTAACTTATTTGCTTTTTCCATAGTTGAAATAACATCAGTGAATGCTGTATTTATCTTTTCTTTATTTCCCTCTGTTAAATCTACTAATTGTTTTGTTGAAACGTCCAATATATCAAGCAAGGCGTGTTCCTGATCTTCTTCTAAGCCAAGAAAAACTAATTTCTCTTCAATGTCATGAACCATTTTTTGGGCAATGCTAATGGTTTCACTGGTTGAATATTCAAGCTGTTGTTGGATTAATTCAACAGCCTTTGCAGTATCTTTATATAAGTGATTGACATCTAATTGTTTTTTTAGATTTAGTTCTGTATTTAAGTAAATAACACGAGAATTCATTGCCTCTGCTAAAACGATAATATTATCTTTAATTCGACCATAAACCTCTTCTTTATCTATGGGCGTGTTTTTAACGAGTACCGAACAATTTTGATAATTAAAAAATAAACGTTTACCTAATGCAATGATTCGCCCCTCGGTATGTGCTTTAACCATTAATTCATGCTCTAAGGGTAAACTTTGCCAATCTGAGTTGATAGTAATAATTTCATCATTTAAGCGAAGTTGAACAACAGATTTAAGCCCAAAAGCTTTCATCGTATCAAAAAATAATTTACAAATATCATCAATACTTCCCATCGTCAGCGTTTTATTAACAAACTCAGAAACTCTTGCAGACTCAGAACCTAAAGTAAGTGCAGTCATACAGGCTGCTTGTGCTTCTTCGGCTATTTTCTTTATTTCATTATTTTCAATTTGATTTTTTAAAACAATCTCAATTTTTCGATAAAGTTCTGGCAGATGAACTGGTTTGCCTAAATAATCATCTCCCCCTGCATCATAGCCTTTAATTCGGTCTTCTAACGTATCTAATGCTGAAATAAAAATGACTGGAATATTTGTTGTTTCAGAGTCCAGGCGCAATTGTTCACAAACTTCATGACCATTTTTCCCCGGCATCATAACATCTAATAAGATAAGATCTGGTTTAGATATCGGCGCTTTTTCAAGACATATTTCTCCATCTGGACAAATAATGGTTTCATAATTTGATGATAAAGCTTGTTCTAACAGTTTACAATTAGCTGGTTCATCATCAACTATCATTATTAATGGCGAAGAAGTATTCATATTTTATTCTCTTTTTTATTGAACTTTAAAAGGTTACTTTTTGATAGTATTTGCAAGTTAGTTTAATTAACAAGTTAGTTTAATTAAAGTGAAATCATCACCAAATTTAGTTTTGCCAATAAAATCTTGCACTATTTCTTTAATTTTTTGGATAGGTTTATCATGATTGATATGTTCTATTAGAGTGCTTATTAGTCTCTCTTGACCAAACATTTTCTCTTCACTATTCATTGCTTCAGTAACACCATCACTGAACATGAAAATAAAATCGCCTGTTTTAACAGAGATTTCACTCACATTTACCTGTATATTTTCATCAACGCCACAAGCAAGATAAGTAGATTTAAAAATTTGCTTTAGTTTACCATCACTAAACAACAAAATATTTGGTGCAGAACAATTCCATACTTTTATTTGATTACGAGAACGATTTATTTCAACTGCACTTGTAGCCATAAAAAAATAAGCAGGTGTATCTTTATATAATCGATAATTGATTCTATTGATTATATTCTCTAAATCTAGATCTTCTTGTGTCAAACGATAAAACAGCTCTGAAACCATTGGTGCACAAATACCTGCTGCCAGACCATGACCTGTAAAATCACCAAGCAAAATATGTTGACCTCCATCCGGTCTTATCGCTGATAAAACAATATCGCCAGAGATATTTAAAGCAGGTATTTCCAAAATCTGTAAATTAAATAAATTCTGATAATCAGAAACTCTCATTCGAGTAATAATATTCTCTATAAGAGATTGTTCAAAAAGGAAATTGTCATTATTTTGTATAACTTCTTTGGTTTTATTAATTAAAGCAACGTAGTTGTTAATCCTTGCTATCACAATAGGAACAGAAATTGGTTTACGAATATAGTCTATAGCACCAGCTTCTAATCCTTTTTTCTCATCTTCAAAGTCTCCTAATGCAGAAATAAAGATTACTGGAATATCTGCAGTTCCTTTATCTGCTTTCAATTGTTGACATGCGGTATAACCGTTCATATTAGGCATGAGAACATCCATTAGAATTAAATCGGGGCTAGAAGCTTTAGCTTCCGTCAATGCTTTTATACCATCTTCGGCAAAGCATAGATCGTAGTCTGGTTCTAAAATAGAACGCATCAACCTTAAATTTACTAATTCATCATCAACAATAAGTATCTTTATTCGTTTACTCATTAATATTAACCATTTTATTTAAAACTTACATTAAGAACTGTAAAGGTATGCTAAGGCATGGCATACTAAGATTTTATTATTTATTCACTATTAAGATATTTATCGACCGTTTCATAAAACTTATCAATATCAATTGGCTTAGTTAAATAAGCTTCAAAACCCGATTCTAAACCTCTTCTTATATCTCTTGATAATGCATTAGCCGTTATTGCAATTACAGGCACTTTAGCTGCAGTTAAATTACTTTTGATTTTTTCTAAAACTTCATAACCATTCATTTCAGGCATATTAATATCTAATAAAATCAAATCAAAATTATTTACTTTAATTAAATCCAGTCCAAGAAGTGGCGTATGCGCTGTCATCAAATGAATATTTTTCCGCAACGATAATAACTTAACAACCAATTTTAAGTTAGCCGGATTATCTTCAATATAAAGTATATTTTTTCTATTAATATCGTTATCATTTGTCCAGGATTTCTTGTCAGAATCACTAATATCAGATTCTATAATATCAATATGCTTTGATTTTTCTTGAGGTAACGAAATCCAAAAAGTACTACCTATATTAATTTCACTATGAACACCGATATCTCCACTCATTAATTCAATCAGTTTTTTTGTAAAAACCAAACCAATTCCAGTGCCTTCAATATTTTGATGATATTTACTTGTAATTCGAGAAAAAGGCTTAAATAATTGTTTTTGTTCACTTTTATCTAAGCCAAAACCAGTGTCATTTATTAGTATTTTTATATTATTATTTTCTTTAAGGCAGGAAATATTGACACTTCCATTGTCTCGATTATATTTTATTGCATTCGTAATTAGATTAACCAATGCTTGTTTTAAACGAACCCTGTCGGCTCTTACATAAAATGCAATATCACCTTTAGTTAAATTAATTGAGATGTTATTTGATAATGCAATTGAAGAAAGCAGTTTAGTACATTCAGTGATAATTTCTTCAAGTGAAACAGCTTCGATTGATAACTCAATTTTACCCGCTTCAATTTTAGAAAAATCTAAAATATCATTGATTAATCGTAATAAATGTTTGCCTGCTTTATTAATTTCATTGGAGTTTTCTTTCGTTGATTCACTGATACTGGCATCAAAACTAATCAGTTGAGAAAAGCCCAGGATTGCATTTAGCGGGGTTCTTAGTTCATGACTCATACTTGATAAAAATTCAGATTTTGCATTGTCTGATTTAACGGCTAGTTGTTTCGCATTTTCTAATTCATTTTGTTTATTTAAAACCTCTGTATAATCAGACATGATATTAAAATAATGGGTAAGTTCATTATTATTATCATAAATTGCACCAATATCTGACATTAAAGGGAATGGTTCTCCCAGTCCATTTATAACCTCTAAAGTACCGTTCCAGGAATTAGACTGTTTTAAGTGGTTTTTGATTTGCTTAAAAGTCTCATTAGCATCTTTAACCAATAAATCTTTAAAATTATGATTAGTAAGCCTATCATTTTCCATTTTAAAAATCTTCTGCTTGGCCTTATTGCAATAAATTATGTTGCCTTCTGTATCCGTTATCGCCACACCCTGGTTTGAACTTTTAATAATATTTCTAAAAATATTAAGATGTTCTTCTGCTTCTTTTGCTCGGGTTATATCCTGGAAAACTCCGGTAAGTTTCTTTGAATCCGGGCTGTTGTTTGATAATCGCCAATAGGCCAGGAGCCAATGGATTGATTTGTCAGGCCAGATAATTTTTATTTCGGTTGTATGCGGTTTTAGATTTGAATAGTTTTTCTTATCAAAAATTGATAAGGCAATATTCATACTATCCGGATGTACACTATCAATCAGTTTTTTGTAACTGAATGAATTATCGTATGAATTATCACTTGCCTCTAAACCAAACAATTCATAGATGATTTTTGATGTACTAATTTGTCCTGTCGAAGCATCCCATGACCAGGAACCAAACCTGGCAATACTTTGAGATTCTTCCATTCCTTTTTTAGCTTGAATGAGTTCATTTTTTTCTTTTTCTCTATCATGAACATTTCTAATAACACCAACAATATCTACCTTATTATATTCAATAACACCTAATGTAATTTCTAATTGAAATTCTGAACCATCCTGTCGCTTGCCAAATAGAACACGACCTTGAGCCATTTCTTTTTTTCTACTTTGAAAGTTAATTAAATGCTTATAATGATCCTGTGCAAAAGATTCAGGCATCAAACAAGTCACATTTTCTCCTATCAAATTATCTTTATTTTGATAACCAAACATATAAAGTAAATGATGATTAACTTCTTTGATAATACCTTTTGAATTGATAACAATA